>NZ_DJIO01000070.1:0-14241 GCF_002433655.1 Thalassolituus sp. UBA6592
ATCCGTCATTGAGGAGGCGATACCATTGCTCTCCAGTATTTCACGGTAATGGGCCGAGCAGTACTGCAATCCGCGATCAGAGTGATGAATAAGTGGCTTATCTGTTAGCCGGTTTGATATAGCCTCACTCAGAGCCTGACTAACCGATTCAGCTTTCATGTCGTCACTTAAATGGTAACCCATGATCTTCCTTGATCCTGCATCCGTCACCAACGACAGGTAATGGACGCCTTCAGCACTTTCCAGGTAAGTAATATCACTCACAAAAGCCTGTTCTGGCTCCGTTATCGTGAGCTGCTGATAGAGGTTCGGTGATTTTCGCATCCAGTGCTTGCTATGCGTTGTTTTCCGGTATTGCCGGCGTGGATAGACCAACAGTCGGTGCTGGCGTAGCAGATCGAACAAGCGATCTCTGCCAAGTTTGATATTCCAGCGTTCCAGATCATCCTGAAGCAGGTGATGAAGCTTACGTGTGCCGACCTTCGGCAACGAGCGGCGCCATGCTTTCACCTGCTCAACTACCGGTTCAAGTACCAGGCTTCTCGCTTTATCTCGCTGCTCTTTCTGGTAAATAGCCTGCCGGGATATACCCAGCAAGCGGCAGCTTCTGGCCAGGCTTATTCGTCCTTGGACCTGAGATGATCTGGCAATGAGTCTAAGAACTTTTTTCGGAAGGAGGTCCCCTTTATCTCATCGACCTTCTTAATCGTCTCTTCAAGCAGGTAGGCATAATCATCTTTATCCCGAAGTTCTCGTTCGAGTCTTTTGATCTTTTGTTCTGGAGTTTCTTTGTTCATGGTGCGCCCTGAAGATGCATTCCAGTTGAGCGTACCATGTTTCCGGAGCCAGACGAGAACAGTACTCCTCCCCTGAATACCATAATGAGCCTGGGCTTGTTTGTAGGTCATTTCGCCTTTTTCTACCTGATCGACAACCGATAGTTTAAAGGCAAGTGAATAATCACGTTGAGTGCGCTTTTTACCTGTATGGATAGCTGATCCCATAAATAAGTCTCCTGGGTGTCAACTTATTTCAGGACGGGTCATTGGATTACTTTAAACCCAGCAAAAAGGGCCGGAAATTATACAGAACCCCGCTACACAATACTCAGCTGGAAACAAGCGCTGTGTATTATTCATTACTTTCAGGATATACCCGATATTCATGAAGTAGAGGCATTCCTCGAAGAAGAGTTTGACTACTGGTTTAACCAGCCAGTGCTACGCAAAACTCACCCTGTATTTGTAAAGTACCTGTACTACAAAACACATACTCCCTATAGCCCGAATATGGCTATGTTGGGCGACAGAGCTATGGACAGCTATACAACTTATGATGCAATGAATAATGATTGCTGGCATACACCTCTGGCTGATGAGAGGGCACTACTCGAACAACTGGGGGTCGATTTATACAACCGGTCCGAATACAAAGAAAAGTTTCCCACACCATTTTGGATAGATCCAGATGAAGGCCGGGGTGTTGTAAAACAACATGAAGAAGAGGAATCCTGATGGCAAATCTGATACCCGTTATTGGTTGTCTTGTTACAGTTAATGAGCGCGTAGGATATGTAAGTGGAAACCAGTTCGCCAAAGACACAAGCAAAGTAGATGTTTTATGGCAACCTGGTCGCGATACCTCCACCGTACCCTTAGACCTGCTGCAGTCAGCATTCAAAATGGGAATGGAAGTTGAGCACAAGCCAGATTCTGCAGCGCAAAAGAGCCTGGGCTACGGCACCGTTCTGAAAACCCGTGAAATTGCAGGCTTCCAGCAACTTCTGGTCGAATTTCCTGAGAGTAGCGCAAAGCATTGGCTTCCTTTTGAGCGCTTAGCATATGTCCAATCCACTCAGCACAGATTCGTTGTGGGCAATACAGGCTCTGACGATTCAGCAGAGCGATTTCGCCTGAAGTTTCTTGCTCACACTATCGAAAACTGGAATGAAAATACCGGAGCTTTATCACATCTGGGAATTGACCCACTACCTCATCAAATTGACTTAGTTCATAAAATACTGAATCACGGCAATCGTAACTGGTTGATTGCCGATGATGTAGGTTTAGGTAAAACCATTGAAACAGGAATGCTCATTAAAGCGCTTATACAGCGCGACCTTGCCAGCAGAATTCTGATTATTACGCCAGCAGGCCTGACCAGACAATGGAAAGAGGATGAGCTGTACGGAAAGTTCAAATTGGGTGAATTTAAAATCTATGGTGAAAACTTTACGATTGATACTCCCCGGGACTGGTATGGATACAATAACGTTATTGCTTCAATCGATCGACTCAAAGAACCGGAACATCTCGATTCCATTATGCAGGCAGATAATTGGGACCTAATTATCTTTGATGAGACACACCGGCTTAGCAGAACCTTATACGGTAATACCTATGAGGAATCGCAACGCTACAACCTTGCTCGAAAATTACGCAAGAAAACAGATTCCTTAATACTTCTGAGTGCCACTCCCCATCAAGGTAAAGAGGATAAATTCCATGCCCTTCTTCATCTGTTAAGACCCGAACTCAAAGACAAAATAGACACGCTGGAACTGAACCCGCAAATCCTGAATGACATGATGCTGCGTAACAACAAAGCCGATGTTACGGATAAGGATGGTAAATTTATTTTCGTAGGAAAAAGAACACATGCCATCCGCGTTGAAATTAACGACGAAGCCAAAGACTTTGACCAGGCACTGCAAAGCTACCTGAAGCAAGGTTATGCACAAGCACGCCAGCTAGGCAAAGCAGGCAACGCAATCGGCTTTGTAATGACAGTCTACCGCAAGTTGGCAGCCTCAAGTGTCCAGGCTATTTATAACTCACTTGTTCGACGCAAGGCGCGTTTAGAAGGCATGATTTCCGGTGAAATTGAATACGCAAAAGAAGATGAGCGATATGCAGGCGAGTTTGAAGAAATTTCTATCAGTCAAACTGATGATGAGTTCTTCGCAGGTGAGCTTCCGCTACTGGAAGAACTGATTGAGCGTTGCCAACGATTGATACCACACGACAGAAAGCTCAAAGAGTTTATGAGCTCCATGTTACACAGCATCCTGAATGAGTCGCCCAATGAGAAGGTATTAATCTTTACCGAATATCGATCAACTCAGGACTATATTCAACAAGCTTTAGCTCAAAAATTTGGAGTTGATAAAGTTGAACTCATCAATGGTTCGATGAAAGCCATCGACCGCCGGGAGGCAATAAAGCGCTTTGAAGGCAACGGCCAGTTTCTTATTTCTACAGAAGCAGGCGGTGAAGGTATCAACCTTCAGAGCCAGTGCCACATCATGGTAAATTATGATTTACCATGGAACCCGATGCGTCTGGTTCAACGCATTGGGCGTCTTTACCGTTATGGGCAAAAGAAAGTAGTGTTGGTTTTTAATATACACTCCCCTACTACGGCAGACGAGAAAATCATCAGTCTCATGTATGAACGTATCAATCAGGTTGTAAAAGACCTTGCGACGGTGGGAGACGAATACAATGAGCGGTTAGGTGATGACATTCTTGGCCAGGTAGCTGACTTAGCCGACATGGAAACCATCCTTAATGAAGCTCCTGAAAACAACATCAACCGTACTCAGGAACGGATTAACGATGCTTTATTTCGGGCTAAAGATGCCGCTAACAAGCAACGGGACCTGTTTGAAAATGCATCCAGCTACAACCCTGAAAACCGACTTGATACCTTTGAGCCATCTAAGTTTCATATTTACAGCTTCGTAGAAGGGATGTTTGGCTACCTGAACATAGAGATTGTTGAAAAAACCAATGCCAGTGAAGTTTGGCATGTTCGACTACCGGAGAACCTGATGGAAAAACTGGGTGTCAGACGATCGCGCTGGTCTTTCACACTAAATGATATTATTGCTGCTCAGAGAGCTGACATTGAAATTTTGGATATGGATCACTTCTTAATGCAACATTTCATTAAAGAAGCTAAGTCCTATACGTTTAGTGGACAAACTGCCGTCATTCAATACCCAGACTCAGATGGGGCGGTCATTGCCTCTGCTTATTTGCGCTGGCAAAACGATTGCGGAAAACGACAAAAGCAAGAGTTTATAACCTGGGTTATACAATCAGATGGTTCGATTAAGATCAACCCCAGCGAGCTTTATGAACTGACAGCCGTACCACTGGCCAATGGAACATACAGCAGCACGTCGGAAAAGAACAAGCAAACAATAATTCGCTTCCAACAGGCTGCAGGAAGACGGCTCACTGAGCTAAGTAACAACTGGCTTCAACCAGACAATGTTGAACTGATCTCTGCCGGGTGGTTTGAAGTTGAGTAATAGTTGTCTTTACAAATACATGCCGTACAGAGATGAATTTTTCAGTAATTTCTACCTGCGCTGCACTCCACGTAGCGCTTTGAACGACCCGTTTGAATTACGTCCATCCAACAAATATATGTTTGACCACAGGTTGGATATTCATGCCCAGCTTGAGATGACGCCAGAAACAGAGGTCAGCGAAGAACTATTTGACTTCAACTGTGGGTTTTTAAAGCGAGCTTTCAAAAAAATGGGCATCTCCTCCTTCTCTGAAACCTACGATAACCTGCTTATGTGGAGTCATTACGCAGACAACCATCGAGGAATCGTGGTTGCCTTCGATACCACACATGACTTTTTCAAAGAAGACGGTAGTAAATCCCGTCAACTGGGCCGGGTTCATTACCGTAAAGACAGAATGAAAGCCATCCCCCAGAAATTGCAGAACGGCTTTCATATGGCTGACAATACCCGAATCTATTTCGAGAAGTCTGACGAATGGATCTATGAAAAAGAACATCGCCTGCTCAATGACCTTTACCAAGCAGATGCAACGCTGTGCACTCCGGAATACTATGATAAACAACTGCGGCACAAGTACCCGGGTTACCAGCCGGAGGCAGTTAGTGACAAACTGGTATCGATCACTGACATCGGAGACAAATACTACGACGCCTCTGATCCCGATGTTATCTGTATGCTCCAGGTTCCGCCCGAATGCATTCTCTCAGTGATATGTGGAACAAACATGCCGGATGAACAGAAGGAGATAGTTCGGCTGCACGCCCAATTTTTGGGATACAGCTACTACGAGGCTGTTCCAGACTCAGACGAGTACAAACTTAATTTTGTTCAGCCAGAGTGAAAAAGACCTGCAAAACATTTTCAGTACATTACGATGGTTCTGTAACAGGTAGATTGATGGATAAATTATGAGCTACAACAAGCCCTGGCTAAGCGTTAGTGAGCAGATAGATAAACTTCAGGTGCAAGGTCTGGAAGTCACTGACAAGCCACGAGCAGAACTTACCCTGCGCCGTATCGGATACTATCGATTGAGTGGCTATTGGTACCCATTTAGAGAGCGCTCTGGTCTAGCCTGCTCTGTTCCTGAAATCGCAGGAAAACCATCTAAGAAGGACAAGAAAGTTCAGACATTCCCCTTAGATTCATTCAAAAGCGGCCTACGATTTCAGGATGCCGTTGATTTATACGTATTCGATAAAAAATTACGATTATTGGTGCTTGATGCGTTAGAGCGAATCGAAGTAGCTTTGAGGGTTGATATATCTCATACACTTGGTGAAATTGACCCATTCGCTTACCTCAGACCAGAATTGCTTTCTGACAACTTTACACGGAAGCTAAACAGCAGAGGCGGACTAAGCGACTATCACGCATGGCTCGCTAACCATGCAAAGTTGCTTGATCGATCCAAAGAAGAGTTCATTAAACACAACAAAGACAAGTACGGCCTACCGATCGCCATTTGGATTGCCTGTGAAGTCTGGGACTTCGGTTGTATGTCACGCCTGTTTGCCGGGCTCAAAAATGAACACCAAGATATGATATCGAACAGGTATGGCATCAAGAATGGCGGTGTCTTTGCCTCATGGCTACGTAGCCTGAACTACCTGCGTAACGTCTGTGCTCATCACAGCCGCCTCTGGAACAGAAACATCATCGACCAGCCTCAAAAGCCTGCTAAGACAGAAACCCTCGCTTTCCTGCATGCATGGGATGATGGACGTTTGGTTGCCAGACCATTCCTTCTGTTTTGTATAATTCATCACCTGCTACAAACGATTAACCCCACAACTAGCTGGTGGGAACGTTTATCAAACTTACTGAATGAGTTTCCATTAAACGGTGATGAGCCTGCTCTATCACTGGATGCGCTGGGAACAATAACTGGGTGGCAAGATTGGGGCTTGAATGACTAGACGGGAGGCATTAAAAAACCCCTCAGCAGCTACAGGATAATGGACTTATCACTGTATCCGATCGGGGCCGTGTTACGCGTAACATTAGTTGATAGCAGGGCTGGCCGTCAAGTGAATATCACTCAAAATGAGTCAATATGAGTGATATTCACACAGTACACTGACCTATAACCTATGTAAAAAGAGATCAATGATGGCCATTCAACAAGGTATCTGGCGCATAAACGCCGATAACAACACCGTCAGCACACCAACCTGGCTTGAAACTGCCCGGCTGGACGATGAGAACCAGCTGGAAGAGCTGATTGTGCAGGATGTTTCCATCATCAACGCTGACTGGCTGTTGATCGGCCGGCAGGTGCGCACCAGCTTCGACAAACGCATCGACCTGCTGGCACTGGATGCCAATGGCAGCGTTATTATCATTGAGCTTAAGCGGGACAAAACACCCCGCGACGTGGTGGCTCAGACCATTGATTATGCATCATGGGTTGAAACCATGCAGGATAACCAGCTGGTCGACTGTTATGTGGAATTCGCCGAACGTCATGCCCTGCCAATAAAAAGCCTGGATGCCGCATTTAAAACGAAGTTTGGCCAACCGTTGGCTGACGTCAGCCTGAATGATTCCCACCAGATGGTGATTGTTGCTTCTGAACTGGATGCCAGTACAGAACGAATCATCACTTACCTGAATGACCGTCACGGCGTTGGTATCAATGCCGTGTTTTTCTCTGCGTTTACCGACGGGGACAACCGCTACCTGTCCCGTGCATGGATGATCGACCCACAGGAAACTCAACAGCTGGTCAGCACCCGTGGCGCCCGAGAACCCTGGAATGGTGAATTTTATGTGTCCTTCGGACAAGACCAACGCCGTAACTGGGAAGATGCCCGACGGTACGGTTACATCGCAGCCGGCGGCGGCCAGTGGTATTCCAATACTCTGAACATGCTGGCAGAAGGCGACCGTATCTGGGTAAACATCCCGAAAACCGGCTATGTGGGGGTTGGTATCGTAACCGGAGAGCGGCAGCGTCTTAGCGATTTCACCGCAGAAGGTAAGGGCCTGACAGAGTTACCGACTCAGATGGACTATCAGCCTTTTATCGATGAACCTGATGAATCCGCAGAGTATGTTGTTCCTGTTCGCTGGCAGCATACCGTACCGGCATCAGAGGCTTTCTCAGAGACGGGGCTGTTCGGTAACCAGAATACAGTCTGTAAGCCCACGGCCACCAAATGGCGGCATACAGTGGAAAGATTGAAATCCATTTGGATGGTGACTTCTGACTGAGAGCATCTGGTACGCCTTGCAGCATGCGAACATAGCAGGCACAGCTGCTCTATCCAGGCTTAGTCCTTGTAGTGTGCTACCGGGAAACCGCAGCAAGGTAAAATGCTACTTAAACCAACCATAAACATTCTGTTTAAGAGAAAATAAAAAAGAGAAAGCGCGGGGAAAATTTTTTTACCCTTCCCAAAACCTTTCCAATTTTTTTGATAGCACCAAAAAACTGGATCCCTGTTCGCCTACACCATCAAAAACAGAGGGGTAACTTGAGGGGTAACTTTTAATGACTAAAAAGTCATTAAACTTATAAATCAATAACTTAACCATTATTGTCGGACTCCTGTGGGGAGGCCATCAGGTCTTCCATTACCCTCCAAAGCCTGACCAGATATTTTCCGCAAAGTCAGCGCATAAACCGCACCGAAAGCCATCTTTCTACAGACTCTGCCGTCCCGGCCATGTCACAAAATTATCATATTTCACTATTAACGATTTTCTCGTTAAGTGTGGTAGCGTGGCCAAAAGAGTACGAAAGTACCAATACCCCATCTTTTATAATGCATATATGGAACATTGCATGAAAAAACGTATTTTAGCGTCGTTAATCACTTTTTCTCTGGCCGCTTCTGCTCAGGCAGAAAGTCCTTTCAGCTATGATGCAGCCCAACTCAGCTACAGTTTTACCACCATAGGTGTGGAAGACACTGATCTTGAGTTCAGCGGCTACGAACTGACAGCATCATTCGGCAAAGAGCTGGAAAACCAGTGGTTTGTCTATGTGACCGGAAGTGCTGCATCCATTAATGATGACGACAGTCAGAATGGTATCCGTTTTGATATTGATGCAACCGGTCAATCCGTTTCCGCAAGCCTGGGAAAAGCCATCAATCTGAATAACAAGGCCGACCTGTACATTATGGGAGGCCTGGCGTATTCCGCGATTGATGTGGAGATGACAGCAACTGATACCTATTATGGTGACAGAGTCACGTTCAGTGACGACGGCTCCGACATGTCAGTTGGCCTGGAAGTGGGTGCCAGACTCTACCTCGACTCAGCTGATCACGTCGAATTAGCACCGTTTCTGAGTATGACTTCTCAGAATGGTGACTCTACCAAACTGATTGGTGTGAACCTCGGATTTTCGCTTTCTGACAGGGTACAACTGTTGGGTGCCTTCTCGACCAGTCTGGATGACGACATCGATATTATCGGCGCTGGCATCAGAATCTATCTTTAATAAATCCAATACAGCAGGCACGGAGCCGGTATGCGATCCATATCAGCTCCGCTATCTGCCAAAGCAGACCGCCAATAACTCCAACCAGTTATCCATTTCCCTCCACCCAAAGTGATAGACTGCTGTTTTGCCTAACACCGGAGTCATTCATGCGCGCCCTGTCCCGTCCTTTTTCCCTGCTGCTGTTGGCAGCGTTTACTCTGCTGAGTGGCTGTGCTGCCCTGCAGGATGTCGCCAAAGTGATGAAGCCAGAGGCATCCGTTGCCGATGTATCGGTTGCTGATCTGTCACTGCAGGCTATTACTTTGCTGGTCGACGTTAAAGTTGATAACCCGAATGCTTTTGCTCTGAACACGTCAGGTTTCGATCTGGATCTGGATATTGCCGGTTCGACACTGGCTAATGTGAAGCAGCCGGACAGTAAGATGAGCATTCCGGCGCAGGGCAGCAATCATATGAAGCTGCCGGTGACTCTGGCCTTTAAAGATCTGTATTCCGCAGTATCCGGCGCCGCCGGTAAAAACTCTGTGCCTTATGGCATTAAAGGTAATGTGAAGCTGAACCTGCCGGTGCTGGGTGATGTCAGTCTGCCACTGAGCTTTGAAGACATTCTGCCGATTCCGAAAATGCCGGACATCAAACTGAATAATATCCGTCTGGATTCTGCCAGCCTGTCTGGTATCAAACTGAATATGGATATGGAAGTGACCAACCCCAACAGCTTTGGCCTGACCGTTAATTCACTGGGCTACGCACTGAAAGCTGCCGGTAAATCGCTGGGCAGTGGCAATATGCAGAGCCTGAATATTGGTGAGGGTGAAAGCAAAGTGGTGTCTGTTCCGCTGTCACTGAGCCTGTCGGAACTGGGTATGAGTCTGTACAAAATGCTCACCGGCAGTGACGCGGTGAAATTTGCTCTGCAGGGCAATGCCGATATCGCCCCAGACCTGGGCGTGTGGAAACCGGAAGCGTTCAGCTTTAACAGCGAGAAGTCGGTTTCTTTCTGATACCAGCTTTCTGATATCAGCTTTCTGCTGATTTTATTTTCTAAGTCCAGCCCCGCACAGCAACCTCTGTGCGGGGCAGGATCAGAAAAAATGGGTAAAAACAGTGCTCTGAAACGCCCGTCAGATAATCGGATAGAAAGGGTAATCGACTTTGAAATCCGCCAGCGAAAAGTGCTCCACCACCTGATCTGAAAATTCTGCCCGGCGCATACGGCGGGCATCAACCCCCTGATACTGCAATACCGACAGGCACTCCAGGCACACGGCTTTATGTTTGTGATCAAAGTTGCCGGTGCTGATCTGTACGTCTTTTTCCCGGTGCCGCAGCGCCTGCACCGTTTTGCAATAGGCCAGATGAATATCATCGTCCTGCTGCAGCCAGATACGGGTATTTTTGTAGGCCAGGGTTTTGTCTTTCAGTATCCGCAACAGGTGTGACGATATATCCACCAGCCCGCCTTCCAGTGCTTCACGTTCGGAATAGGTCAGCTGTTTTTCCGGATCAAACAACACAAATTCACCCAGTGATTCCGTGCCCATTTTCTCCCGGAGCTGATTAAAACCTTCGTCATCAAGAAAATCGGGAAGCTTCATAACAGCCTACTGCAGTACTTTATCGAGAATGGTGGCGATGCGGCTTTCGGCATCAGTACGCACATGAAACTCTACCCGCCGTGAACGGTCGCCATTTTCACTGCCATCGGCATTGCGGATCACTTTGGCAGACGACAGGCCGTTAGCCGTCAGGTGCGATTTCAGCCAGACTTTATCGTCGTGTACTTCATTCAGCCCGAGCAGAAAAGCCAGCGTCGAACGGGTCCGTTCCTGGGACAGATTCATATTGCGGATATAAGCATCATCCTCACTCAGCGCGCCGGACCAGGCACTGGAGGTGTGCCCTTCGATGCGCACCTCAAGAATATCATTGCGGTATTTCTGTTGGGCGATAATGCGCATATAACGCGGAAAAAAATCTTTCAGAATGGCCTGAAATTCCGGTTTCAGATCGGCCTGACCTTTATCGAACAACACCTCGGTATTGTTAAAACGGAAGGTCAGATCTTTATCCAGCTCTGCGCCCCAGCCGGCCATATCCGGGGCAAATTCGCTTTTTAAATCTTCATACAACTGCACCCGCAGATGATCATAAAGAATGGCGACGTCGCGCACTTTATTGCGCTCTTCTTCGACATTCATCATAAACACCACAGAAATCAGCATGAACACCATCATCAGACCGGCCATCAGGTCAGAGACGGCAACCCAGTGGCCTTCCTGTTCTTTCAGCTGTTCGAGTTCATTTTCATTCATCGATCTGCTCGGCCATCTTAACCAGACGCTGGAGTTTTTCTGTTAGCGGTGAGTAATCACTGACAAACTTCTCGGACAATGCCGTGAGCTGCATACCAAAGGATTTCAGCGCTTTGTTCAGTTCTTCTTCCATGCTTTCATCCAGTACAGTGACCTGACGTTCAACCCGCTCACCCAGCCGCTGTAACTGCTGCAGACTGTGATTCTGTTGCTGTTGCAGACGGGTATCACTGTCGGTAATGGCCTGATGCAATTGCGTCTGCAGCCCCTGTTGCATGGTGCTGAGCTGCTCATTGGACCAGCGCTGTTGTTTCTCCACCGCATCGGCCATGCCCTGCGTCAGTGCCACCACACGCTCTTCCAGCTGTGGCAGACCATCGGCTGCATTGTTCACCAGATCCGCCAGACTGCTGAGCTGCGCCTGCAGGTTTGCCCGCTGCGCTTCCAGTCCGTTGAGCAGATCCTGCAGAGATTCAGAAATGCCGTTAAAGGCATTGGCATGACGCACCATGTATTCGAACGCCTCACTGGCCTCTTTCATCGAGCCCGAGGTGCGCTTCTGTTCGTCGATCAGTTCGGTAATCTGTGATTTGTATTGCTTCTGCCATTCCAGCATTGAGATCACAGACTCATTCAGGCGTTTGAAGTTATCGCCGTACTGCTCATTGATCTTGGTATTGAATTCGCGCATCACGGTTTCAATCGCGCTGATCAGGGCTTTGGCGTTGGCTTCCGCCATGCGTTCTTCATAGCTTTCCAGGGTGTTGACCACCTGACTCATGGCCGCCAGCGACTGCTGATGCTGACGCGCCAACTGCTGCGGCAGACCCTGTTCCAGTTCAGGATTCATCTGATCGGCGAGATGCTTGAGTGAGGCGTCCAGATCATCAATGGTGGCCACCCGGGTCTGGGCTTTTTCACGACGCCCGGTCTGAGACATGGCGCCACGGATTTTCAGCGTCAACGCCCCAAGCAACCCCACAATAGACGACCAGAACGCCGTCTTCAGGCCATCCATCAACTTCGGCACACTACCCTGAATATCGGATGTGTCGAAATACCACAGACCCAGCGCTACCCCGAGGAAGGTACCGAAAATACCGATACTGGTAAGAATATTCGGGGCAACTTCGGCCGTTCGGTTGGAATAGCGGAATACATGAAAAAAGACGGTTAACGCTGCAATCAGCACCATCAGCCCCAGTGTCCATGCGGAGAATTGCTCCATCATGCGTTCTGTCCCAAAACTTGTTTATATTCCTGATAAGTCTAGTTGAGATTGGCTGATTTGCCCGGGCGCTATATAGGTGTATTCACATTTCAGTCAGTTGGAGGCTTAATAAGCGCACCAGTCACTGGGTTATTCAGTGAATTCATGGAGTTATTATGCTGATCAGTAACATGGAAATCGTACCGGGCAAGCGCATTGTTAAGCATCTTGGCCTGGTTCAGGGCAGTACGGTACGGGCGAAACATGCCGGCCGCGATATTATGGCCAGCTTCAAGAACGTCTTTGGCGGCGAGCTGAAAGGCTATACCGAGCTGCTGTCAGAATCCCGCGATGAAGCCATTGCCCGCATGACACAGCAGGCGCAGACACTGGGTGCTAACGCCGTAATTAATGTGCGCTTCTCTACCTCATCCATTGCCGCCGGCGCGTCCGAGATATTTGTCTACGGCACCGCAGTAATCGTGGAAGACCGCTGAGGATCGGCCATGGAAAACCTGATATTTGTGCTGGTCATGCTGGCGCTGGGCTTTGGTTTTGGCCGTCTGGCAGAAAAACGCCACTACAGAAGTATTCATCAGCGCGAAGACAGCCTGCGCCATCTGCTGGTGCTGCCGGATAAAACGCCACCTGCGCAGTTTCTCAATCATGATTCCGTGCTGGTCAGCGGCTCGGTGGTGATCTCGGTGGATTATTTCAAAACCTTCGTCGCCTCACTGCGAAATCTGCTCGGAGGCCGTGTCAGCAGCTACGAAAGCCTGCTCGACCGTGCCCGCCGTGAAGCCATTCTGCGCATGCAGGAAGAAGCCGATGCCTATGGCGCCGATGCGGTATTCAATCTCAAATTTGAGACCAGCCGCATCGGTCAGAATGGCCAGCAGGGGCTGGGCTCGGTGGAAGTACTGGCTTACGGCACCGCGTTTATTCCTGCCGCCGCAGCTGTTACTGAAGCATCTGCGCCACAGCTCTGAGCACACCATGCAGCTTCCGCAGGGCAACCCAAAGCTCCCCGACGACATCAACAACAAAGATCAGAAACCACTGCTGGACTTCCTGCTGCTGGCAGCCGGTGTGGTTGCCGGATTGCTGTTGCTGTCGGTTGTACTGTTGAAAAGTGCGCAGTGGCTGGCGCCCCATGTACCCTATCAGTGGGAGCGTGACTGGTTTGCCAGCCTGCCAGAGACAGAAGAAGATTCCGCCAGCAATGCCGTAACGTCTGCAGATCAGACAGCAGATCAGGCATCGAATTATACGAAAGAACAGGCGCTGAACGCCCTGATGAGCCGCCTGCTTGCCGGTCAGGCCGCACCGCTACCGGTTACCCTGCACTGGCTTGAGGAGGATATGCCCAACGCCTTCGCCACGGTTGGCGGGCATATTTTCGTCACCAGTGGCCTGTTGCAGCAGGTGTCATCGGAAAACGCACTGGCTATGGTACTCGCCCACGAATACGCCCACGTTAAGCTGCGCCACCCCATCACTTTAGTCGCTGAGCAGTTATCACTTACCACGCTGAATCTGCTGATCGGCAACAGTTCTGCCTCGGCGCTGACCCAACAGGGCGGCTGGCTGGCACTGCTGTCCTACAGTCGCGATATGGAGCGTGCCGCCGACCGAATGGCGCTGGATATATTGCAGCAACACTATGGCCATACCGAAGGCGCCGCTGAATTCTTCGATCATATGCTCTCTCAGCAGGCCCAGAGCGCCTGGCAGGAAATGTTTCAGACCCACCCGATGACCAGCGAACGTCTGCAGATGATCAGCGCAAGCAATCAGCCTGCCCGTACGCAAACCCCGCTAACGCCGCTGCCCAACCCGCTCAAATAAGTACTCAGATAAGTCGCCCAGATAAGTCATGTAAAGAAATGAACAGCCACAAAAAAGCCCCGCTATTGCGGCAATGCTGTTCACTTAA
>NZ_DJIO01000188.1:0-11227 GCF_002433655.1 Thalassolituus sp. UBA6592
CGTTTCCCGCTCCAAATTTTAAAACCCAGCCTACGGCTGGGTTTTTTCGTTTTCGGCGGTCAACTTGTTTGTTCCCCACGTCCATGTGGGGAATCCTGCGGATTCGCTGCGCTCACACAAAAACATTCCCGATGTTTTTGTCCCGCTCCAAATTCGAAAAGCCGATTCAGAAATGAGTCGGCTTTTTTATTGCCTGTTTGTAGTCAGCGCGAACCTGAGGGTCGCGATCGGGCGCCGACCGCAGGGTGCCTGCCAGATTAATCATGTGTCTCATTCCAGATTAGAAAAGTCAGTATTCTGAGTGTCTTCGTCCCCAATCGAAATTCGGGGTGCATATACAGAATGACCAATTCTTGTTGTTCAGACTTATGTAACTGTCGTGTTGATCGCTGAGTTCTTTATGTTTATTGAAATACTTTGCCGCGTAATATCAATAATGAAGGGATTGAGTTATTAGTGAGTATATTAACACTACAACAAAAGACGCAATCAGACTGGTCCTTTCCACTGATTGTTTGTGGACTTTTCCATCAGTATTCTTCAAACATTCTGGCAGCTGTTCAGTAGTTCTGATGGCGCCTTATATGTTCTGAAGTTTGATTATGCCTTTGCTGTTAGCTGTTCTGGTTTACCGTGTGAGCCCGGCTTCGTTCGGTGCATTTTACCCATAGGCAGGAGCTTATTTAATATATTTCTACTGTGCAGGATGCTGAATATGAAAATCACAAAATCAATAAAATACACGTTTCTGGTACTCATTAATGTGACTCTGATCGTACCGTTTGTATCGGCAGCAGAATATGACATACCACATGAATTTGAGGCTGGTACCCCGGCACTTGCTTCTGAAGTGAATGAAAATTTTTCACAGGCTAAGTCTGCTATTGATGACAACTCTCAAGCCATTGAGAACCTGACGACCGCTCCTTGGCCTGTTAAACAAGCCCATTCATATAACAATTCTTCTCAATTATTTTACGATGGAGATTATCATTTACTGGATATAGGCGGAACGCTGACTAATACTGATCTTGAAATTAGTTTGGATTACACCAGTGATATTGTTGTTCAGTTTATGGCTGAGTGTGCAGTATATGCATCAGATGAAATGACCTATATTGATCTGGATATTCTTGTGGATGGCGTATCCATTCCACCTACGAATTCAGATAATGCTCTTTGCACATCTGATGGTTCCCATTCCGGTAATTGGACTAGTGTTGCGGCTCTAGGTATTGCTGCAGGTATGACTTCAGATGTTCATACAGTTCAGGCCCGGGTAAGGTTTTTTGATTACGAAACCGGAGAGTCAGCACGTCTGGATGATATCGCGGTTGTTGTTACCGCTACAGCAAAGCCTGTGTCACTTTCGGGAGGGATTACAGATGAACCTCTTTAAAGTAGTAAAGTTATCTAATCTGCTGGCGTTCCCGTTATTGATTGTTCTGCTTAGTGCATGCGGCGGAGAAAGTGGTCGTTCGCCAGCAGATAATAGTGCTCCGGACTTGATTGAACCTGCGCCGAACCTTCAGCAGACAAGTCTGAATTGGGATAACGATGAATGGACCAATCATAACTGGCAATAGGGGAAATACCAGTGCTGACAGCATTGGCTATTTCCCTTGCGTTCTTATCACCAATCCGCGCTGGTTAAAAAACAACCTTCTCGAACTGTGGTGGGATCTGTCTTACCTTCGTAATAACTCCCCTGTATACCTCACTGTTTGATAGTGCTCAGCCGGCATAAGGGCGTTGTTGATGTGCTGGTCAGGCGTATAATGGACCGGCTCAGCTCAGGTGTTGACAGGATTTTGGGATGATCTGTTAACGGTGATGGCTGGCGCATCTAATTTATCTGATGAAATGGAGTCAAACAGCGATGGTCAGCATTAATCTGGTAGGCGGAGAGAAGGGTGGTATTGGTAAATCCGTCCTGTCCAGGGTTCTGGTTCAATACCATATCGATAAGAATATTCCTTTTAAGGCGTTCGATGGTGATCTCTCCCATGGCGCACTGATGCGTTATTACGGTGAATTCGCAGAAGCCGTTGATATCCGTGAGTACGAAAGTGCTGACCGCATTGTAGAGCAGGCGGTTGAGTCTGGTCTTAATGTTGTCGTTGATTTGCCTGCTCAGGCTTCCACTGCAATTGATCGCTGGGTAATGGACAGTGGTCTGACAGAATTCGGTGAAGAACTGGGTGTTAAGCTGACCCTGTGGCATGTGATGGACGACGGCACAGACTCTGTTCGTCTGCTGGATCGTGCGCTCAGCGTGTACGGTGACAGTCTGGATTACGTGTTGGTTAAGAATCACGGCCGCGGCAGTGATTTCTCATACTTTGATGCGTCGGAAGCAAAAGAAAAGGCGCTGGAATACGGTGCCCGTATTATCGACTTCCCGGAATTACACGCCGCTTCCATGCGCAAAATCGACCGTGTTGGTGCGAGCCTGTGGGCTGCTGCCAATAATAAAGACGAAGCGGTTGGGCCAACCCTGGGTATGCTGGAGCGTCAGCGTGTTCGTGTATGGCTGAGCAATGCGTATAAATTACTGGATCAGGTATTTGCCGGCGAGTGATCTGAACTCAGATTTGTCTCAGAGCGGGCTTCTGAAGCCCGCTTAAAAGCCCGCTCCGTAGCCCAAACGGTGGTCCACAGAGGGCGAACCTGTACCAGGTTTACTTTCTGATCTGTCCTGAAGCAGCATGCATTCCGACGCTGCTCATAAAATAACAGCCTTCAGGCACTTTCGGCGTACGCTTTGCCCAACAGCAGATTGGTGCGCAGGGGAGTAACATCGGTAGCGGCTTCCATCAGTTCGTGATACCAGAAGCTGTCCACTACATCGCCCACGCAGACCACGCCAATAATGCGATTGTTTTGCAGCACCAGCTTTTTGTAAATCCCCATTTCAATGTCCGACATGCGCAGAATTTCGATACCTGCTTCAGTGTCTTCCTCGTCAATATCAAAGCGCCCGATACTGTGCATATCCAGCCCGGAAACTTTGAGTTTGGTCAGATGTGTACGCTCGCGATAGGGTTGTTTCTCCAGCTCGTCATGCAACGCTTTATCGCTGGTGAAACGCAGAGTCAGTTTTTTTGCCAATACTCTTGCCTGATCCCAGATCGGAGCGACCAGACCATAGGTATTTTTTTCGTATTCACAGCATTCGCCCAGCGCAAAAATATAAGGATCTGATGTGGTCATGTGTGCATTGACGACAACGCCGCGGTTGCAATCGATGCCGGCCAGCTCACCGGGTTCTTTATTTGGGGTGATACCGGTGGCGAATACAATCAGGTCGGTATGCAGGGTTTGCTGGTGGCTGTCCGCCTCGATAATGATCTTATGAACCTGGTTGTTTTCTTTGATCAGCTCAACCGGGCTGGTGGCGGTTCTTACATCAACGCCACGGTGGTTCAATTCTGCGTAAAGAATATCGGCGGCTGCACCGTCCAGCTGGCGGTTCATCAGCACCGTGTTACGGTGAATCAGCGTGGTTTTTACACCGCGGGACTGTAACCCTGTAGCGGCTTCAACACCCAGAAGACCGGCACCAATAACCGTCACATGCTGCATGCTGTGCAGTCTGCTTTCCATGGCGTCGACATCTGACATGGTACGGAAGCCGATAACGTTTTCAGCGTCACTGCCGGTGACTGGCGGAATAAAAGAGCGCGAGCCTGTGGCGATAATCAACGCGTCATAAGAGAATTGAATATCGTTACTGAAGACGATTTTTTTAACCCGGTCGACGGCAGTAACCGGCGTTGACAGGTGAATTGTTGTTCTGTGCTGCAGATACCAGTCAGCATCATGTGGGGTAATATCCGCCAGAGTGGTTTCTTTCGCCAGCAGCGGCGACAGCATAATACGGTTGTAGTGAGCAATTGCTTCGTCACTGAGGATGTGCACCTCAGAAAAAGGATGATCAGTTCCTAATTCTTCCAATACCCGGTTAGCGGCCATGCCATTACCGATAATAATCAGGGTTTGATTCTTTTTCATGGCTGAAGTCTTCAGTGTCAAATCAATTAAAAACAGGGGAATAGTCTGGCTATTCCCCTGTGCTCAGTCTGATGATTGTGCTTGTTTAAGCAGCGCTATCAGAACTTAGCTTGACCCCATACCCACACTTTGTCGGTATCGGATTCGTTGTCGCCAGCAGAATAGCCTGCGTATTTCAGACCGATGCTGAAGTTGTCATCGATTTTCTTGGCGGCCAGGAAGTCGATTTCAGAACCTTTGTCTGCACTGCCTTCATCGGCAGAGAAGTCATGGTAGAAACCAACCAGTTTTACACCTGCAACATTACCGGCAACTTTCAGGTAGGTGTCAGACAGACCATCTGCCGGAGTGCCCAGGAATTTGTCGGCCCAGCCGTTGAAGGCATGCTTGGTAGCGAATGGTGTATTGAAACCGAATTCACCGTCATCGCTGCCCAGTGTTTCGTTACCCAGTGCCAGAGTTACACCGGAAACAACCACGCCAGCTTCCAGCGCGTAGTAGAGCGCATCATGCTCAACGCCACCGGCATCCTGATTCTGAGTAGCCAGTTCTGCGCGGTAGGTAACTGTGGTATCGCCCGCTGCAGTTTTACCGGTAAAGCTTGCGCCATAAGTGTTCAGGGTGAAGTCAGTGTCGTCCATGTCAGCCAGGTATGCGTAAGCAACCAGTTTGCCAGCAGCCAGACCTGTGTAAGCTGCGTTCAGGGCATGTGCTGACAGATCGGTGGAGTTGAACAGAATGTCGTTCACCTGGTCGATGTAAGCATAAGCCAGAGCAACATCATCCATTTTGTAGGTGAACAGAGCTGCATCATAAGTCTGTTCATTCTGGCGCCAGCCGACGTTACCAATGAAGCGGGCATTGTCGAGGATGATGCGCTGGCGACCAACAACGGCACCAAAGTTATCCTTGCTGTAAGACACCTGGAAACGGTTGATTTCAGTGTTTTCAGGATCAGCGACCACGTCGTAGTCAGCATCTTCGATGCGGTATTCGTCTACGATGGCGCGAACATCTTCCAGTTCAGCCAGAACTTTAAACCCTGCCATTGAAGGCGTTTCATAACCCACGCGGGAGCGCAGGGTCAGAGCTGTTGCGGAGTCGGTGGCATCGTCTGTGTCGTTAGTTTCGTAACGCAGACGGAAATCTGCCAGCAGGTCTCCTTTTTTCACGGTTTCGACAAATGCATTTTCAGCAACCGCTACCTGGCTCAGTGCCAGACCCAATGATACAGCTAAAAGGGTTTTTGTAGTTTTCATGGCTCTCTCCTTCGTTTGAAGCCGTTGTAATAATTTTCATAGCCGGTGGGCGCCGGCTAATCAGTTTTTATGCAATTTTTTTTTCCGGTTCTTGTGCAGGCTCTATGGCAGGAGCTGCGACCGGTTCAGGCTTTTTTGTCGCATTGGCTTGTGGAGCAGATGAAGTGGTGGAGTCCACTTTCTTTTGTTTTTCGTAAAGGAAACTTAATACAGCGGCGCGGTAGTGGTTGTACGCCGGATCATCCGCTAACTCGAGGCGGTTGCGCGGACGCTCCAGATTCACATCCAGAATTTCACCGATGGTGGCAGCCGGGCCGTTCGTCATCATCACAATGCGGTCAGACAGCAGTACTGCTTCGTCCACGTCGTGGGTAATCATGATGACGGTGTTGTTCAGGTCTTTCTGAATTTCCATCAGCGAGTCCTGCAGGTGAGCACGGGTCAGGGCATCGAGTGCGCCGAAAGGCTCGTCCATTAACAGAACGTCTGGTTCCATCGCCAGCGCGCGGGCAATACCGACACGCTGCTTCATACCACCGGAAATTTCGTCCGGACGTTTGTGCATAGCGTGGGTCATATGTACCAGGCCCAGGTTGTGTTCAATCCATTCCTTCATTTCGGCTTTGGATTTTTTGCCTTTAAATACCTGCTTTACGGCCAGCTCGACGTTTTCATAAGCGCTCAGCCATGGCAGCAGAGAGTGGTTCTGAAACACCACTGCGCGCTCAGGGCCGGGTTCGTTTACTTCTTTACCGTTCAGAACCACGCCGCCTTCAGTGGCCTGCAGCAGACCAGCAACGATATTCAGTACGGTGGATTTACCACAGCCGGAGTGACCGATCAGGGAAACAAATTCACCCTGTTGAATTTTCAGATTCACATCGCGTAGTGCACGGAAAGAACCTTTTGGAGTGTTGAACTCGATGCCAGCACCGGTAATTTCAAGCATTTTATTCATGACAATATCCTTTTAATTAACGCAGAGTGGCTGATTTGTCCCAGGACACATAACGCTGAATCATCAGCATGATGCGGTCGAGGAGGAAACCGATTAAACCAATGGTGATCACTGCCACCATGATGCGGCCGAGCGAATCAGAAGAACCGTTCTGGAATTCATCCCATACAAACTTACCGAGGCCCGGGTTCTGCGCCAGCATTTCAGCGGCGATCAGTACCATCCAGGCAATGCTCAGCGACAGGCGCAGACCGGTGAACATCATAGGTACAGAAGAAGGCAGTACGATTTTAATCACATGAGTCATGTAGCTCAGTCGCAGTACCTGGCTGACGTTTTTTAAATCCTGAGAAATGGACGCCACGCCTACAGCGGTATTAATAACGGTTGGCCACAGACAACACAGCATTACCGTAATCATGGAAGTCACAAAAGATTTCGGCACCATAGGGTCGTCGGTAACGTACAGAGCACTTACCACCATGGTCACCAGCGGCAGCCAGGCCAGTGGCGATACCGGTTTGAAAATCTGGATAATCGGGTTAAACGCCGAATAAAGGTTTGAACTCAGACCAATCACAATGCCCAGTGGCACTGCAATAAGAGAAGCCAGGAAGAAACCACTCAGCACGGTTACCAGTGATGTACCGATCTGGTCAACGTAAGTAGGCTTACCGGTGTATGGACGGATTTTTGGAACATAATCCGGATCTTTCGCCACACGATCAGCATTGCGTTTTTCCTGACGTTCGTAGAAAGCTTCCGCTTTCTCACGTTCAGTGACGTGTTCGTTCATCAGGTTTTTGCTTTGTGTAACCACATCGGCTGGGCCAGGGAACTGACCCAGTGATGTATTAATATTGCTGGCTGCTGCATGCCAGATCATCAGAAATACGAGAATACCGGCCAGTGGTAAACCCAGTGTTTTTAAAATTATCTGGATATTTTGACCGACGTTCTCACCTTTCGCAATTTTTACGACAGTTTCAAGCCAGGGCATGTTAGACAGAGCAATAGTCATGGTGTAACTCCTGTTGGCTGCCGTGCAGAGTGTGCTCCGGCAGCCGGGTTTTCATACGTTTTTCAATTGGTGTGTAACCGAAGGGAATCAGATTTTATCTGCGCCTTTCAGACCAATTTTAAATTTCTTCAGGTAATCATTTGGCTTGGTGCCATCGTAAGTGATGCCATCAATAAAGCCTTTCTGAGGTGCTTTAAAGCCAGTTTCGGTGGCGAAATCCGGGAAGTCTTTCGCATCCAGTTTGCCTTCGGCAATCAGTTCTTTAGCAGCAGCTGCGTAGATGTCCGGACGGTAAACTTTCTTCGCAGTTTCCATGAACCAGTCGTCAGATTTCTCGTCAGCAATCTGACCCCAGCGACGCATCTGAGTCAGGTACCAGATTGCATCAGAGTAGTAAGGGTAGGTTGCGTTGTAGCGGAAGAATACGTTGAAGTCAGGCACTTCGCGTTTATCGCCTTTTTCGTATTCAAAGGTACCGGTCATGGAGTTAGCGATAACGTCGTAGTCGGCGCCAACGTATTGTGGTTTAGACAGAATCTTCACAGCTTCAGGGCGGTTAGCGTTGTTGTTCGCATCCAGCCATTCCGCTGCACGGATCATAGCTTTAACCACTTTTTTGTGGGTGATCGGGTATTTGTCAGCCCATTCTTTGCTTACGCCGAATACTTTTTCCGGGTTGTCTTTCCAGATTTCGTAGTCGGTAATAACCGGTACACCAATACCTTTAAATACTGCCTGCTGGTTCCATGGTTCGCCTACGCAGTAACCGTAAATAGTGCCGGCTTCCAGAGTGGCTGGCATTTGTGGTGGCGGCGTAACAGAGAGCAGGGCGTCGGCATTAATCTGACCGGAAGAATCGCCTTTGTGTGGTGCGTAGTAACCTGGGTTAATACCACCGGCTGCCAGCCAGTAACGCAGTTCATAGTTGTGAGTAGAAACCGGGAAAACCATACCCATGTTGAATGGCTTACCTTCTGATTTGTACTTATCAACAACTGGTTTGAGGTAATCGGCTTTAATCGGGTGAACCGGCTTGCCATCAGCATCTTTTGGAATGTTTGGCTTCATCTGATCCCAGATATCGTTGGAAACAGTGATGCCGTTACCGTTCAGGTCCATGCTGAACGCGGTGATGATGTGCGCCTGGGTACCGAAACCAATGGTTGCACCCAGAGGCTGGCCTGCCAGCATGTGAGCACCATCCAGCTGACCGTCGATTACGCGGTCGAGCAGAACTTTCCAGTTCGCCTGTGCTTCCAGGGTGACGTACAGACCTTCGTCTTCAAAAAAGCCTTTTTCGTAGGCAACGGCCAGCGGTGCCATATCGGTCAGTTTAATAAAGCCGAATTTCAGTTCTTCTTTTTCTGCATATTCTTCTGCAGATACAGAAGGCAGACCCAGTGTGGCTGCACCCGCTGCCAGTACGAGGGCGCTTTTGATAAAAGCGCGGCGGATGGTGTTCAGTCCAGTCATTCCATTACCCCTTTTTTGAGCACAAAAAAAAGGCGCCACGACGTAATAACGTCGAAGCGCCTTTGCTTAAATAAAATGTTAGTGGAAATCGTTGGCCGCCATTGGCCGGAATTTCCTGACTGAGCACTGCTTAGCGATTAGCGTGCCAGTTTCTCCTGGGGGTGGGTATGTGTATGTTTTATCGAGGTTTTTAGGTGGTGCTGCCGCTTTTTGCCAGTCTGGAAAGCATGAGCGATCACATGCCTTTTATCCAAAAACGTGCATCAGATCGTGCCACTGCGCTGTCGTTGTGCATCGTTTCGTGGCCGATGGCGACAGAATAAGGTCTGCTTTGACGGCATGAATCCTGATAACAAGCGCAGCAGTGTTTGAATTTTGTGCGGAAAGCGCTTACTTTGACCATTCCGGGTAAACAACAGGGAAACGGATGCCAGTTACCCAGATCGCCAACCAAAAGCCGGGAGTTGTCGGGGTCGACCCATCTTTACGGCCAGTGATGCGGGTGTTAACGATCCCACTGGTTCTTTTTTGTCTTATCCTTTTATCTGTTACGACCGTACTATTTAATCTGCTGCAGAACTACACTGTGGCGCAGCGTGCCGAAACCTCTCTCGCCGATCTTGAATACCGTATGTGGCGGGCCATAGAAAGCCATCGTGAAACACTGATCTCTATCGAAAAACTGGTATCCGAGCAGGCGGAGCTGAAAGCTATGCTGATGGCGCGTGACCGGCGTGGATTGCTGATCGCGTTGCAACCTTATTACCACGACCTGAATCAAAGGCTTGGCGTCTCCCATTTTTATCTTCATGACCCTGATATGGTTAATGTCGTCCGTTTACACTGGCCCGAGCGTTATGGTGATCAGATTCAGCGCCAGACAGCCTTGGATGCGCATCTGCTCGGTGAGACCGTAACGGGTATGGAATTGGGTGGGATGGGCACCTACACATTACGGGTAGTGACGCCGGTCCGGCATCAGGGAGAGGTACTCGGGTATGTGGAACTCGGTACTGAGGTGGAGGACATTGCTGCCCGTGCGACAGTCGGTGAGCAGGTACGTTGGGTCGCTTTTATTTATAAAAAACTGATCGCTGAAACCGACTGGCAAGCTGGCGCCGACATGCTCAACCGGCAATACGACTGGCACACTTTTTAGAAGGTGGTGGCCATCAATCAGTCCGATGAAGTGCCAGGCAGATGGTTGGCGTTTCTGCAAAAAATGCCGGATGGTTATCAGGGTAACCTGCCGGATTATGATGACCGCAGCTGGTATGCTGGCACGGTGAGCTTCCCGGATATCCGCGGCGATCGGGTGGGCTATCTGCAGTTTTTTGTTGATGTCTCGTCACACCGTAATCAGGTCGCCAGCAGCGCGTACATTCTGTATGCCGGTGTTGTCGCAATTATTCTCGCTGCAGCTGCCTTTCTGTTTGTGATTCTGCGCCGCGCTGACAGCAATATTTCAACGCGTCTGAATCATCTTCATTACCTGGCCTATACCGATCCGCTGACCATGCTGGCGAACCGTAAGCTGTTTGCTGACCGGTTAATGTCCTCGTTAAAAATGGCAGCAGATAATGACCGCATGCTGGCGGTTTTATTTCTCGATCTTGACGACTTTAAAAGTGTTAACGACAGCCTCGGACATTCTGCCGGCGATGAATTACTGCGTCAGGTGACACGTCGACTGAATGCCTGTATCCGCGATGGAGACACTCTGGCCCGGCAGGGCGGCGATGAGTTTGCTCTGGTGCTGCCCAATGTTGATTCGACAGAGCAGGTCGCGGCAATGGCAAAATCCATCATTCAGGCACTGAAGCATGCGGTGATTATTAATGGTCGGGAAGTATCGACCGGAGTCAGTATCGGTATCAGTCTTTTTCCGCAAAACGGTACGACGCCGGAGGAGCTGATGCGCAATGCCGATGCGGCTATGTATATGGCCAAGGCCTCCGGCAAGAATTGTTTTTCCTTCTATACCAGCGATCTGACTGTTTCCGCCATCCAGAAAATTACTTTGCTGTCTGAGCTGAAACGGGCGCTCAGTCAGGGCAATATCACGCTGGATTATCAGCCGATTATTCATGGGCAGAACGGTAAATACAGCGGATTTGAAGCTCTGGCGCGCTGGCATCATCCGGTACAGGGTTATATTTCTCCGCGTACCTTCGTTGATCTGGCGGAGGAGTGTGGCCTGATTAATGAACTTGGCGCTTATCTGATTACTGAGGTCTGCCGGCAGATTCATCATTGGCTGATTCAGGGGTTTGATCCGGGTTACGTGTCGATCAACCTTTCCGTTGCGCAGATCGAGAACGAGGATTTTGGCGAATTTATAAGCAGCCAGTTAACACACTATTCGGTGCCAGCCGATATGATCGCGCTGGAAATTACTGAGAGTGCGCTGATGAAAAATAAAGACTGCACGGTCGCTAAACTGACCAGTCTGGGCAAGCTGGGGATGTCGATCTGGATTGATGATTTCGGCACCGGCTATTC
>NZ_DJIO01000188.1:11520-11752 GCF_002433655.1 Thalassolituus sp. UBA6592
TGATTTCGGCACCGGCTATTCATCACTGGCGTATCTGAAGCAGTTGCCGGTGGATCTGGTCAAAATTGATGCCTCGTTCGTGCAGGATATTCCGTATAATCCGGATGACCTTGCCATAGTACGGGCGATTATCGGCATGGCGCGGGCGCTCAACCTAGAGGTGCTGGCCGAAGGGGTTGAATCCGCCGAGCAGGCGGCCTGCCTCAATGAGCTTGGCTGTCATTACCTGCAG
>NZ_DJIO01000188.1:12056-12852 GCF_002433655.1 Thalassolituus sp. UBA6592
CATTACCTGCAGGGCTACTTCTTCAGCCGGCCACTGGTGTCGAAGGATGTGGTGACAGCCGTGGGCAGCAGGGAGTCTGAGTCGATTTAGCGTCCGGGCAGGACTGCCCTGGATGTGTTGCTGTTTCAGTGAGCGTGCGCAGCAAAGGCCTTAAGCAGAGCAGGGGCATAACCTCTGTTTGGTCGTCTGACGGTGAAAAGACATACCTGAGCGGGCAATAAGGTCTTTAGTCCGGCGCCGGATTCTGGGAAAATAACGGCCTTTCTGGCCATTCCTGCCGGTCTGGCGTCAGCATCTGAGGTTATCCGTGAATTCGCAAGCTCCCCATCTGTTTTCTTACTATCCCTACTGGGCTGAATGCTTCGGCACTGCGCCGTTTTTGCCCATGTCGCGCGAGGAAATGGATGTGCTTGGCTGGGACAGCTGTGATGTGATCATCATCAGTGGCGACGCCTATGTGGATCATCCGAGCTTTGGTATGGCGGTGCTGGGCCGTTTGCTGGAATCCCAGGGCTTTCGCGTGGGTATCATCGCTCAGCCGGACTGGAACAACCCTGACGACTTTATGAAGCTGGGTAAGCCGAATCTGTATTTCGGTATCACCGCCGGCAACATGGACTCGCTGATCAACAAATACACCGCGGATCTGAAAGTCCGTTCTGATGATGCCTACACCCCTCATGGTGAGCCAGGTAAGCGCCCGGACCGTGCGGTGATCGTTTATTCGCAGAAATGCCGTGAAGCCTACAAAGACGTACCGATTGTGATTGGCGGTATTGAAGCCAGTCTGCGCCGT
>NZ_DJIO01000188.1:13159-19266 GCF_002433655.1 Thalassolituus sp. UBA6592
TATTGAAGCCAGTCTGCGCCGTATCGCCCAGTACGATTACTGGAGCGATCAGGTACGCCGCTCGGTACTGATTGATTCCGGCGCTGATATTCTGCTGTACGGTAACGCCGAACGGGCTTTGGTTGAGCTGACCCATGCCATGAGTCAGGGCCGTACTTTGGACGATATGAAAGACCTGCGCGGTACCACCATTGTGCGTGATGCCACGCCAACAGGCTGGACGGAGATCGACTCCAGCCGTATCGACTGGCCGGGGCACATCGATCAGCTGCCTAACCCGTATGAAATGAAAGAGAGCAACAGCGAGAGCTGTGCCTCTGACAACGGCGGCAGCGCCGACGATGATGTTATGCCGGTAAAAATTATTCCTTTACCGCTGCAGCGCAAAGTCGATCACGACCCGGAAAAAACCTGCATTCGCCTGCCATCGTTCGAGAAAGTCCGTAACGACAGCGCACTGTACGCCCACGCCTCACGGGTGCTGCATCAGGAATCCAATCCGTACAACGCCCGTCCGCTGGTGCAGAAGCACGGCAATCAGGAAATCTGGGTGAATCCACCGCCGATTCCGCTGGAAACCGACGAAATGGATTCCGTATTCGGCTTTGCCTATCAGCGTGTGCCGCACCTAAGCTACGGCGATGCGAAAATCCCGGCGTACGAGATGATCCGTTTTTCGGTGAATATTATGCGCGGCTGTTTTGGTGGCTGTACTTTCTGCTCAATTACCGAGCACGAAGGGCGCATTATTCAGAGCCGTTCGCAGGAATCCGTACTGCACGAAATTGAAGAGATCCGCGACAAAGTACCGGGCTTTACCGGCACCATTTCCGATCTCGGTGGCCCGACGGCCAACATGTACCACCTGACCTGTAAGAGCGAAACAATTCTGAAGAATTGCCGCCGACTGTCCTGTGTGTACCCGACCATCTGTAAAAACCTGAACACCAGTCACAAAGCCACCACTGAGCTTTATCGGGCGGCGCGTAAACTTCCGGGTATTAAGCGCATCGCCATTGCTTCCGGTCTGCGTTATGACCTGGCGGTCGAAGATCCGGAATATGTACGTGAACTGGTAACTCACCATGTGGGTGGTCTGCTGAAAATTGCACCGGAACATACCGAACAGAATGTGCTGACCAAAATGATGAAGCCGGGCATGGGTACCTATGACCGCTTCAAGCATATGTTCGACAAATTCTCGAAAGAAGCGGGCAAAGAACAGTATCTGATTCCGTACTTTATTGCCGCCCATCCGGGCTCTGAAAATAAAGACATGATGAATCTGGCGCTGTGGCTGAAAGAACACAAAATGCGCGTGGACCAGGTGCAGACCTTCTACCCATCGCCGATGTCGCTGGCCACAGCAATGTACCATTCGGAGCGCGATCCGCTGCACCGTATGAGCTACAAGTCGAAGAAAATGGCCGTGCCACGGGATCTGAAAACGCGCCGTATTCAGAAAGCCTTCCTGCGCTACCACGACCCGAAAAACTGGGACATGCTGCGCGAAGAACTCACCGCCATGGGCCGCACCGACCTGATCGGTAAAGGCCCACATGCGCTGATTCCGGCGGCAGATGCACCATCCAAACGCCATCAGCGCCCGGGCTTTAAGCCAAAGGGCACAGCCGCTGGCGGCAAACCGGGTGCTAAAGCGAATGCCAGTGCCAAAGCGGCTGGCAGCGCAAAACCTGCTGCACGTTCTACGGCTAAACCGACTGCAGGGCGCAAGCCTAAAGGCCGTACGCCGCGCTGAGCTACTGCCTAGCGTCTGAGCTGGCCTGCAAGGGCCAGCTATTATCCTTCCGACGAACAATGTTCTGAACGACACCTGATCTGACGATCAACTGTTGAGTCTTTTGACAATCCAGGTGTATTCTCTGCCTCAGTGGCTGCATATCTTCAGCCGCAGACAGGCAGGGAACGCCGGTCTCATATCTGATCTGTTTCCTTCCTGCGCGCTAACACCTGTAAAAAGCGCACCTGTAAAAAGCGCACCTGTAAAAGCGCACTTTTAAAAACGCGGTTTTAAATACCAGGTTCTGAAAGAGCCACGTTTAAACTGAGCTCTGCTTTCATTCTCTGAGGGCGGGCCTCTGGTTGTATTTTCTATGGACAACGCTTTGTCCATTGCCAGTCCTGTTGTGCAATAAGGAAGGGCGGTAGCGTGTCTGAAGTCAGTCTGCTGTGTGCAGGTAAATGTTTGCCTAAAAATCCGTCGTGCTGAGTGTAATCCGCAGGGTATTGAGAGCTTCGCCTGAAATTAGTTTGAATAGAATGGCTGTCACCTTGAGAGCGGACGATCAGAGTGAAATCAGGGAATGAAGAGTGGTGTCGGAGCGAGTGTGCGGGGAATAAACTGTTATGAGCAAGCCCATGGAAACCATCACAATTAAAGTTAGGCTTAAAGGAGTTTTAATTTCTCTCTTTTACTCAGTTCCTTTGGGTTGGCTTGTTTGGTTTATATTAAGTAACGTTCAAGAAATAGAAAGCGGTCTGGTGCCAAAGGCGTTTGGTGTTTTAATAGTACTTGTTTTCTCCTTCTTGGGGTACATATCACCTGCTGGTTTTATCAAATCCGCATTATTATTTCTAAAGATATGGGGAATAGGGGTTGCAATTAATTCATTGTTTTGGTGGTAAATGTGGGAGTTCATAACAAAGTGTTCCTGTTGAGATTTTAACCGTGGGAACTACTGGGACATATATAGACGCTCCCTCGGTGTCAAGGCACAACTAGCCCGTGGCACCTTCTATGCCCATCCATTTCCTGTTTTTCATCAGTATTCTCGTTGATAAATCGGTGGTTGTTCTGACATATATCCGGCTTCTGATCGGGATCTGTATTCCCGCAGCCCTGATGAGATCCGAACCCTGCCACCTTTAACACCCACTCGATCTGACTCATGTCGATCGTGTCCAAGCCAGGTTCTGGCAGGGCCGGAGCACCCCGTTTATTTCATCAACTTACGAACACCTGATGAGATAATTACCTACTATGCTGGTTTGAATCCTTCTTCCCTGGTAAGCACGCACCAGATAATTCTCGCCAGTTTGTGCGCAACAGCAACAACACCTTTTTGAAGGCCGCGTCGCACGATGATTTCATTTATCCATTTTGCAAGCTTTGAGTCACTTTCTTTAACAGCCCATCTCACAGTATGTCGTGCTGCCTGGACCAGTAGCTTCCGCAAATACTGATCGCCACGCTTGGTTATTCCGCCCATGACCGACTTATTGCCACTTGCTGATTGACGTGGCGTAAGTCCTGTCCATGCAGCAAAATCCCGAGCATTTTTGAATACTTCTGCTTTTCCTACAGTACTGGTAATAGCTGTAGCTATGTGAGCACCAATGCCAGGGATCTGCATGAGGCGCTGACTATGAGGGTTCTTGTCACTATGACTTTTCAAAACCTTATTAATCTTATCAATGCGCTTTGTCTGATAGTCATACTCAACGATGGATGACTCTAGCTCAGATAGAAGGCTCCCTGACAGAGACGAATCTCTGATGATCTCTCGCACACCTTTAATGATGGCATTGATTCCAACCGGGAAAATATGGCCATAATCAGCAAGCAGCCCCCGAAGTTGATTGCATAAAGAGGTCCTGTTTGCAACAAGCCTTTCACGCATTCTGTGGAGACACTGAATATCCTGTTGATATTCAGCCTTTATTGGAACAAACCGGATGTTAGGTCGAAGTGATGCTTCATAAATCGCCAATGCATCATTCTTGTCATTTTTGTTTCCACGAACGAAAGGTGTTACATGCTGCGCCGGGATTAACAGAACTTCGTGGCCGGCCTTCTCGAAATATCGGCCCCAATAGTGTGAGGAGTAACAAGCCTCCATGACAATACGGGATCTTTCTCTGTTAGCCATGAAGTCCTGGAACCTGGTTCTGTTCAACCTTAGGCTTTTAATCGATTTTCCCTGATTTGAGATAACGCAAAGTTGAAATACAGATTTTGCAAGATCGATAGCGATAGTATTAAACTCTGTCATGTGGACGCTCCTCGTTTTTAAGTTTTAGTTCGCATTAAAACTTTAGCGCTTTTGACGCTGGTGATGAATGGGGAGCGTCCATCCCATCACCCACTTTAGTCGCCCGTGATAGCGGATAAAATTTCTGATCCAGTAAATATACGTTTTCTCGGTACGCAGGCTCATACCTCGTAGTCTCATGTAAGTACGAATGTCTTCAAGAAAGGGGCTTCGACTCATCATTCCGCTCCATGAAAATATACTGTATATATAAACAGTATATTTCATGAGGATGAAAGATCAATGCGTGTTTTGGCCTGAAATGAAAACGCGCATGCTCGTTGTTACGATCTGCTTTAATAAAAGGCTAATGAATTCAATTAGTTAGAGAATGGCAGGGGTTGATAACGCGCAAAGATGTTTTCACGGTAGGTGTGTAAACGCGCACGCGTATTTACACACCTGATGTGAATGTCAGTAAAAGAGCTTTTACCATACAGAACAATAGGTTAGGGTAACTGAAAGAAAGGAAAGGGCGGTGCCGAAACGAGCATGCGCACGAATAAACTGTTATGCTTTTGAAAATTTGAGAATCTGGAGAGTCAATGAAGACTAAGATAATTAATCTACAATTTGCGTTCTTTCTCAGGGATATCGTAGATCGTCCAGATATTGAATTTGGTGATTTGAATTCGAGGCTTCTCAATATCTTTGATGCTATGCCTCAAATGATCCCAACTCCCAGAGAGCTTCCGCCGGAAGTTCCCGTGATAATAATGAAATCTAGCAATGGGGCATACTCTTGCAATATTTCAAGATCTCGAATTGATTTTAATCTTTCCAGAATAAACGAAGAGAAATCAAATTCTGACTTGGTTAAAGATTTCAATGTCAAAATTTCTGCTCTTATAAAATATATATTAGAGAAGCAAGAAATTATTAGATTTGGAATGGTCGCGAGATACTTTCATAAAGATAATATGGCGATTAGAACGTTGAGAGGGAAATATTTTACAAGCCTCGTAGACGGCGCTGAAGAGTTGAGTTTGCGATATAATAAGCAAAGCGATTATTGCGGATATAAAATAAACGACGTAATTGAGATTAGTGCTGTTGATGCTGTAAATAATGGCATACAAGAAAAAGGAATTTTGGTTCAAAGGGATATAAACAATGTGCCAAAATCAGGAAGTCATTTTGACTTCAATACGCTGTTAAAGCTTTCTGAGAAGTATGCTCCTAAGATCACCGAGGCTGAGATAGAGAGGCTGATTAAATGAGTGCCTCCACTACGTCAACAAATGCCCCGTATTCGAACGCAAGTAGCTCCTCGTCGCCTACGCCACCTCATGACTATGTGCCAAATCCAAGCCCCCAACCCACGCAGCCCCAAGAATCTGGATTTAGCACTAAAGAAGTTCTTATTTATGGTGGCGGTCTTATTCTGACTGCAGTGGTTACCTATTTTTCAACGTTAATTTCGGTAAATTCGGACATTTCCAGTAATAGAGAAAGCATATCAGTTTTAAAGTCGGGAGTTGAACATCTTCAAAGAGATGTGCAGAGAGCGGAGAATAATATAGCAAAAAATCAAGCTGCCGCATCAAGAATTGGTATCGTAGAAGTGAAGATTAATGGCCTAGAGAAACAGTTTGATGCTCATGTTGGCGAGGAAGCAAACCAATAGGGCATAACAATCGGCTGCACAGCGACCGATTTTCCGCCGCTTCGCGGCTCCAAACCGGCGCATGAGCCGGGCGTTAGGCACCCGAGTTACCCATGAAAAGTAGACTCCTCACTACTACCTAATGAGGGTCTTTAAATGACTAAGAAAACCAAGAACAAATACAACCACTACACCGAAGACTTTCGTCGTGAAGCTGTGCGTCGGTCAGAGCTTCCCGGAGCCAGCGCAGTAGAAGTTGCTCGGGAACTCGGCATTCATCCTGGTCAGATTTATAATTGGCGTCGTCAATACAAGAGGCTGTCGGATAAACAGTTTAATACCGTGAATGGTGTCGATTATTCAAAAGAAGAAAGCGATGAGATACGCAAGCTCAAACGCCAGATCTCTGATCTCAAAGAAGAGAACGAATTCCTAAAAAAGGCCACGGT
>NZ_DJIO01000084.1:0-356 GCF_002433655.1 Thalassolituus sp. UBA6592
TCCCAGGCTAACGACCAGGCTGGTGACGGTACTACCACTGCAACTGTTCTGGCTCAGGCGATTGTTAACGAAGGTCTGAAAGCCGTTGCTGCTGGCATGAACCCAATGGACCTGAAGCGCGGTATCGACAAAGCTACTGCAGCAGTTGTTGAACAGCTGAAAGCACAGGCCAAGCCATGTGAAGACACCAAAGCTATTGCTCAGGTAGGTACTATCTCTGCTAACTCTGATGAGACTGTAGGTAACCTGATCGCTGAAGCGATGGAAAAGGTTGGTAAAGAAGGCGTGATCACCGTTGAAGAAGCGAAAGGCTTCGCCGACGAACTGGAAGTGGTTGAAGGTATGCAGTTCGACCG
>NZ_DJIO01000084.1:680-39144 GCF_002433655.1 Thalassolituus sp. UBA6592
CGGTTACCTGTCTCCTTACTTCGTAACCAACCAGGAAAAAATGACTGCAGAGCTGGATAACCCGCTGCTGCTGCTGGTCGACAAAAAAGTCGACAACCTGCAGGAACTGATTCCGGTACTGGAAAATGTCGCTAAATCCGGCCGTCCACTGCTGATCATCGCTGAAGACGTTGAAGGTCAGGCTCTGGCAACTCTGGTTGTGAACAACCTGCGCGGTACGTTCAAAGTCGCTGCTGTTAAAGCTCCTGGCTTCGGTGACCGTCGTAAAGCCATGCTGCAGGACATCGCTGTTCTGACTGGTGCTCAGGTTATTTCTGAAGAAGTAGGTATGTCTCTGGAGACTACTACTCTGGATATGCTGGGCAACGCCAGCAAAGTTGTAATCAGCAAAGAAAACACTGTAATCGTTGACGGTGCTGGCTCTCAGGACGACGTGAAAACCCGCGTTGATCAGATCCGTGCTGAAATCGCTAACTCTACTTCTGACTACGACAAAGAAAAACTGCAGGAACGTGTGGCCAAACTGGCTGGCGGTGTTGCAGTGATCAAAGTCGGTGCTGGTACTGAAGTTGAAATGAAAGAGAAAAAAGACCGCGTTGAAGACGCGCTGAACGCTACCCGTGCTGCGGTAGAAGAAGGCGTTGTTGCTGGTGGTGGTGTTGCTCTGGTTCGCGCTCTGTCTCAGGTTACTGTTGAAGGTGACAACGAAGATCAGAACGTGGGTATCGCTCTGGCACTGCGCGCTATGGAAGCGCCTATCCGTCAGATCGCTTACAACGCCGGTGCCGAAGGCTCCGTTGTGGTTGATAAAGTAAAAGCCGGTGAAGGCGCGTTCGGTTACAACGCTGCGACTGGTGAATACGGTGACATGATTGCTCAGGGTATTCTGGATCCTGCCAAGGTGACCCGTTCATCCCTGCAGGCTGCAGCGTCTATCGCTGGTCTGATGATCACTACCGAAGCCATGGTTGCTGAACTCCCTAAGGAAGAAGCACCAATGCCTGATATGGGTGGCATGGGCGGTATGGGTGGCATGGGCGGCATGATGTAATCATCCCCCGGCTACTTAATACGCTGAAAAAACCGGCCTTTATGGCCGGTTTTTTTATGCCTGTAGCACACGACTTCTCGCATATCTTCAGTCATATGCCTTAGCTGTATCGTCGTTCTTTTTGCCCGGAGTAGCAATAAAGTCTCAATTCTTATTTGATAATCATTTGCATTTGAGTAATATGTCGGCAACTGCAAATGATAACCAATATTATTAAGGAGAGAAGCATGAAGCCTATTCACCACCTTCTGTTTCTGGTGATTGCCGGAAACTTTACTCTGCTGGCAGCCCGGCCAGCGCTGGCCGACAATGATGAAAAAGCACTGGATAACGTGGTCACTACGGCCACCCTGAGTGCCCGTTCATCTGCGGATGTCCCGGCATTTACGACCGTAGTCACTGCCGACGATATCGCCAAAACCTCGGTTAACAGTCTGCCGGATCTGCTGCGTAACACAGTCGGCGTGAACAACCTGAGTAACGCCGCTGGCCGTGATGAACTGCAGATCCGGGGTCTTGGTGGTGAATACACGCTGGTGCTGGTGAATGGTAAGCGGGTGTCGTCCGGCGGTGCTTTCGCCAAAGGCAGCGATGCCGACTTAAGCTCCTTCCCGCTGAACAATATCGAGCGTGTTGAAGTGATCCGCGGGCCGATGGCAGCGATTTACGGCTCTGATGCCATCGGCGGGGTGGTGAATATTATTACCAAAGCGCCGACCGACGGGTTCTCCGGCTCGGTTACCGGCGAGTACCGTGATGTTGTTTCCGGTGATGGTGGTGACCAGTTCCGCGTCAGTGGCAACCTTTCCGGCAAGATGACCGATAAAGTGGGGTTTGATGTGACGGTGGAGCGTCTGCAGCGCGATGCCTGGTTTTCCGATGACGATGCCGAGTCGGCGGACGAAGCGCCGCTGATGGAAGAAAAAGACACCACCAATCTGCGCTCAACCCTGATGCTGGAGCTGACGGATAACCAAAAACTGGATATGGATTTTGGTTACGTTAAAGACGACCGCCCTTACGGTATTTACAGCAGTGATGGTGCTGTACGGGCACAAAAGCTGAATCGTGTGGACCTGGCGCTGACTCATACCGGTAACTGGGGCTGGGGTTCGACTTCGGCTTATATCAAGCGTGAAAACAGCCGCGTGGATGATTACAACACCAGTTATAACGTTGTGCAGCACAATACTCAGGAGCAGAACACCTACGCCAAGTTTTATGCCTCCCTTGCTTCTGACTGGAATAATCTGGTGGCCGGGGTGGACTACCGCCATCAGGACCTGAGCGACGATGTGAATTACACAGAATCCGGCGGTTATTCTATCGATCAGCTGGCAGCGTTTGCGCAGGACGATGTTTCTTTTGGTGATTTCACCCTGTCGCTGGGTGGCCGTCTGGATAATCACGAAGTGTTCGGTAATCACTTCTCTCCAAAAATTTACGCCCTGTACCACGTGACAGATTCGATCACAGTGAAAGGTGGCGTCAGCAAAGCCTTCAAAGCACCAGACGGCCGTGAGCTGAGCCCGGAATATCACGAAATCAGCTGCCATGGTGGCTGTTATATTCCCGGTAACCCTGATCTCGACCCGGAAACCAGTACCAGTTACGAAGCTGGTGTTGAAGTTCGCCAGGCCTCCTGGGATCTGACCGCCTCCGTATTTAAAAACAACGTAAAAGACCAGATTCAGCGTCTTCTGCTTGGGAGTGGTACGGCTGCTGACCCTTACGACGCTTCCTGGATTAACATCGATAAAGTCGAAACCAGGGGTTATGAACTGGCGGCGTCTGCAGACGTTATGCGCAGTTTATCTGTGTCCGGAAACTATACCCGTCTGATCGCCAAAGACGGCGACGATGCCTATGTCGAAGACCGCCCGCAACATCAGGCCAACCTCAGTGTTGACTGGCGTGCGACAGATGCGCTGACCGCGACAGTAACCACTAACTATATTGCCGGCATGCAAAGCAGCGCCTGGACAGGCAGTGCTACACAAACGGGTAGTCTGCCCAGCTATTTTCATACGGATCTTGGCGTCACCTCTGTGCTCAACAGCGCCTTTACGTTGCGTGGAGGCGTGAAAAACATAGGCGATTCGCGTACCGATAAAATGGAGAAGGGTGCACTCACCTATTCCACCAATGAGCTGGGCCGTAACTACTACATCAGCGGTACTTACAGCTTCTGAGTCACCTTCCTGGCCGCTGTTCAGGCCCGGCTCTGGTGTTGGTTAAGGAGTTGGTTCGGGGAATGGCAGAGGCGGGGGTGGAAAGCAGCAAATATAACAATTGCCTTTGATAATCATTTGCATTTATGTATAATGACGGCTTCTTTTATGCGCGGATGCAGCTGCCTGTATATGGCACAGCTGTGTCCCGGATTAAACCACGCCAGTATCTGGCTTATGCCACGTCTGTGTTTTTGCGGAGGATAAAATGGCTGCACTGTTTTTGATAATGACGCTGCTGGGTTGTGTTCTGCTGTATCTGAGTCATCCCAATCAACGTTGGCTTGCAAGACCGTTACCGGTTATCGGTGGGCGCTGGTCAGGACTGGTACTGGTGATCACCGGGTTGCTGGTGGCCATCAGCTACCTGCCGGTAAATGCTGCCTTGTTTGCCTGGCTGGTTATGATGATGCTGGTGATTGGTCTGCTGCCATTTGCTTTTCTGTTAAAGCCGGATGCCGGAGATCACACTGGTGGCCGCTGATCAGAACACAGTAAACAAGGCTCCAGTGCTGAACAGTGATGGGAAGGCAGTAGTGCGGGATAAGTTACAGCCTGACTGGTGGCGCAAAATTTTTGCCGGCACTGTGCTGGGGGGCGCTACGGCTTATGGTCTGGTGGGTATTTTTGCCTGGGCCGGTCCGGGTGGTATCAGCGCCACGGACAAAGTGCAGTTCAATATGTGGATGGCGGCACTGCTGTGGCTGCTGATTTTCTCTTTCACTTTCTTATTTCGCAGCGGAAATCAGGCGCTTATTTGGCTGGGGGGCTGCGCTGCAATAAGTCAGCTGCTGTTGTTTGTTGTGCGCGGAGCCCTGTTATGAAAATCCGCAGCGATATTATCCGTGTGTACAAAACACCGCACACCTGGGTAGGGATTACCTCCGGGCTGCTGTTATTTATCGGTTTCTTTGCCGGCGCGCTGACCATGTTTAAGCAGCCTGTTGATGCCTGGGTCAGCCCGCCGCAGCAAAAACTCAATCAGGTCAGTACGGCGCAGCTGGATCTGTTAGTACCTCAGGTGCTGACGCAGCATCCGGAGGCCGGGCGTGGTTTCTCACTGTATTTAACCGATGACGCACAGGTGTCGGCCCCTATGGTCTGGGAAAAGCCGGAAGAGGGCGGTGGTCGTGGACATCACCGTCTCGATCTGGATGCTGACATCTGGCAGGCGACTCTGAATACAGACAATACATTGATTGCTGAGCCGGTTCAGCCGTCTAAGCTCGGTGACTTAATCGATATGCTGCACCGCACCGCCGGATTTCCTGATCCGCATTGGGGTACATACTTAATGGGCATTGCCGGTGCTCTGTATTTTGTTGCGCTGATTTCCGGGCTGATTATTCTATTGCCGTCTTTGGTAAAAGATTTCTTTATCGTTCGCGCGGGAAAAAATCGTAAACGTTTCTGGCTTGATGCCCATAATGTGATTGGTATTACCAGCCTGCCATTTCATTTATTAATTGCTCTGACCGTCGTGGTGTTTGCCTTTCATGACGAACTTTATGCCGGGCTGCAGGAAGTCGTTTATCAGGAGCAGCCAATGTTCGGTGGTAATGCCGCCAGGGCGCGTGGTGGTTCCGGTAATACACCGCTGAATGCACAGGAAAAAACGCTGGCTGCGCCGTCTTTGCTGATTGCTAATATTCATGCAAAGGCACCGGAATACCAACTCACTCAGCTGCGTTATATGGGGCTGGATGGTCCGCGGGCGGCGGTCAGGGCGTACATATACCATCCGGATTATCTGGTGCGCGGGCCGGTAACCGCTTACCTTACACTGGACCCTTATTCCGGCGAAGTGACTTCGGATAATTATATGCCGGGTAAGGGTACGCCCTGGGCAGAAACTGTGATGCATTTCTTTGCCCTGCATTTTGGCAGTTATGGTGGAACACCGGTACGCTGGGTGTATTTTCTGCTGGGTTTAAGCGGTGCGTTTCTGTTCTATTCCGGTAATCTTCTGTGGGTAGAAAGCCGCCGTAAAAAGCAGAAACGTGATCAGCCGCAAGTACAGCAGCCAATGAATACCCGGTTAATGGCATCCGCTACAGTCGGCATCGCATTGGGCAGTATGGCTGGAGTCGCTGCTGCTATGCTGGCAGGCAAGTGGTCGATTGCTTTTAATTACCATAACACCAATGCGCTGTATCCGCAGGTGTATTACTGTGTCTTTCTTGCTTATGTTGTCTGGGCGTTCTGGCGTGGTGCTGCCAGGGCGTCGGTGCCATTATTGACTGTGTGTGCAGGATTAACGGCTGCAATTCCCTTCAGCAGTCTGCTGGCGCTGCTTGCCCCGTTAACCGGAATAAATAACGGACTGTGGATTAATACCGACACGGCCAGCCTGGCCGTTGATGCTACTGCTTTTGTGCTGGCGCTGATGCTCTGGTTTGCTGCCCGGCGCACAGCAAAGCGCCTTCAGTCTGCGAACAGGGATACTGTCTGGACAACCGCAGATAATGAACAGACATCACCCGCGGCGCTTACAGAAACGGCTGCCGCTAAAGGCTGACGCATAAATGACGGATGCCCAGACAGCGGATCAGTTTCGGGTCAGCTCAAAACGATTGAGAAAGTGGTCAAGTATATAAGCTGTAATAAGCACCAGAGTAACTGCCACAATTACCGACGTGAAACGGTAAATAGCCGAATACAGCATGTCGCCGTGGGGTGACAGATATTGGCCGAATAAAATACCCAACGTGGTCAGCGCGCCAAAGCCAACAGCGGATCCACTGCGCTCCAGCAGGTGCAGTTTGGCGGCGATTAATACGGTAATAAACATGGCCACTACAACCAGCGCCAGATGCTCAATTAAATCATTCAGTAACAACTGCACAGTAATGCCCAGCGCACAGCCATAGGCTACCCCTTTGCTGCGGTTAATCGCACTTGTAATGGAGCCCTGATAGGTCATCGGGAACAGAATCAGAATGGTGGCTACCTGAGCAGAAAGAGAATCCCGTAAATCAAAGATCTGGAATATTATGTAGGATAAAGTTGCCAATATAGCACCCAGCACCGTGCGATGATTGATCTGCGATGGTGTCAGTGGAGGCCTTGGCGGCATGTTCGGCGTTTCATGTTCCGGGATTAACCAATACAGAATCACACCACTGAATACTGAAATAAGACTGGCCAGTACGGTGGCAATCATCATGTCATTTATACTGGTGTCGGTATAGCTGCCAAAATGCAGTACGGTGGATACGGTTACCAGACCTGAGGCTCCGAGCATAAAGTAAGGCGTACTGGCCATCAGGCGGAAGTGAAAAGCAAAGACAAAAAATACCGCGATAATCATCAGTGTTGGATATGGATCAAACAGAACCTTTAACAGCCATATTTCGACCACGTTCAATAAGCTGGCAACGATGAATTCAACCGATATGTTGCGTGTAAACATGGGCACCATGCCCAGCAGCAGCATGGGAAAGACGGCAAAGAAAATGCCGTACGGCCAGTCCATGATTTTACAGATTGAAAAACCTATGCAGCTGCCAAGCGCAATGCGCAGCAGGCGGCGCTGCTCAAACGGTGTGAGATTAGTTTCCATATTCAGAAGCGGCCGCAGACTTAATAGATATAACGCAGCAGACTGATAATGTGCATCTGCAGGCTGCCAATCATTTTCATAATACTGCTGTCACTGGCGGCCAGCATTACCGTTGCGCGGGAACCGGTGACCAGAGTATCCGGCACTTTGGTTTCTTCCATATCAAGATACACACGGACGCGTTGAGCATCCCGCACCCAGCGGTCACTGTCATCAGGGTGTGCCAGTAAACCATCAGCCTGCAGCTGGCCCTGAGCAACACCAAGGTCGCGTCCGGTTAATTGTGCTGCAAATACTTCACCAGGAATGGCATCAAATACCACCCAGGCTTTTACATCATGATCAACGTGGCTGAGACTTTTTTCACGAAAGTCAGCGGTAATACGTTCGTGCCCGATAGTAACCAGCGACATCAGCGGCTGATTGGCGCTGGCCTGCACGCCTGGCATTAATTGCAGGTTGGAAATAACACCATCTTCCGGCGCGATAATCTCGGTACGGGACAGGTTTAACTGCGCCTGTTTTACCTCATTCACTGCCATGCGTACACGCAGGTTCTGCTCACCGGCATCACCAAGATTTACTTCAGCGGCATTACGGTTTTCGATGGCGGCATTCAGTCGGGCTTTGGCAGCCTGTGCCTGAGTCTGTGCCTGATCAATTTCCTGCTGGCTAACCATGTTGCGTTCCACCAGAGAGCGGATACGGTTCAGTTCGCGGATTGCTTCTTTTTCATTGACCTGGGCTTCGGCGACATTCGCTTCAGCCTGCGCCAGCTGAGCTTTTAATGTGGCGTTGGTCTGGTTTACTTCGCGCAGTGCCAGTTCGGATTTCTCTAATGCCAGTTCATAATCCCGCGGATCAATACGGAACAGAACATCGCCGGCATGTACCAGCTGGTTATTTTCGACGATGACTTCCGTTACTTCGCCGGATACCCGCGGGGCGATGGCTACTACCGGCCGATAGAGCATGGAGTACGAACTCATCGGTGTGGTCATGTCGGTGACAAGAATGTAAATCAGAATCAGCAGAAACAGAATGCCTGCGCGCTTCATCCAACGGTTAAAGTGTAAATCGGTCGTCATTTTTTAATTGCCTGCGTACTGTGTTGCGCGTTGTCGATAATCTGGTTCAGGCATTCGTGTAATACCTGACGTTGTTCACGGGAGAGCCCGTTGAGTAATTGCTGCCTGCCTTTTTTCGCCATGCTTTCTACATCGCTGAGAATCTGCCGGCCTTTTTCGGTCAGCCACAGAGTGCGCCGTCTGGCATCCTCTGCACATTGGCGGCGTTCGATCAGTCCGGATTCTTCCAGGTGCTGCAGTGTGCGTACCATAGAGGGCTGCTCGATGCCGATATCCGAAGCCAGTTCACTCTGACTGCAGCCTTCATTCAGACGGCCGAGATGGAGCAGGGCAATCCAGCGTGATTGGGTCAGCCCCAGTTCTTCCATATAGAAGTCGACGGTATGACGCCAGTTGAATGCGGCGCGGGCCAGCAGCCAGCCCAGGTTCTGTTCCATTTAAGGTTCCCGGCAGGAGGGTTATTTAGTTAGCATGCTAAGTAATTTAGCATATAGTTAGCATGCTAAGCAATTATGTCGCACGCTAAACCGCTGGCAAAAGAATGACAGCAGGAGAGAAAGTCAAAAGGGATAACAAGAAACAGAAACTCATAGCAGCAGGCGTCTGCTCAGCGCTGAGCGGCTGACGGTTTAAATCCGTTCAGCCAGCTGCTTTAGTATCTGTTCAAAGGCGCTGAGGTCGGTGTAACGCTGTTCCGGTGGGGCGTCGCAGGTAATAAAAATGCCGTTGGCCAGATAAATACCGCCTTCCAGCATCAGGTTATCGTGCAGGCCGAAGTTCTCGATGGTCAGGCCATCGCGGTCGGTGAGGTGAGCATCGCTGTCTTCTGGCATAGCGCCATGGCCAGAGTGCTGCCAGCTGCGCTCAGTAAATGGCGTTGATACATTGCTGTAGCCGGCCAGAACTTTTCCCAGGCCACGGGCCAGCCCCAGTTCGTAAACGGTGCCGGCATCGGCGCTGGGGCCGCGAAAGGGGGTCAGGTTGGCAATGATAATATCGGCCTGGTGAATCAGGGCTTCGTTTTCCCGGCTGATGGCAAACGCCAGAGATTCATCATCAGCAACGCTGATTTCACTGTCGATCGGAAACAGCCCGTCAAAACCATACTGCTGGCACAAATGCTTTTTCGCCGCTCCGGCTGCGTGGGGATCGGGCAGAAAAACGTCCGGTCCGGCGAGGTAAATCTTTTTCATGGCCATGGGTTTCCTCAGTCTGAAAAAGCTGTCAGCGGATGCGGCTGATCAGTCAATTCTTTCCACCGCAATCTCCTGATACACAGGCAATACCGGCGGGCCGAACTGATTATACACAGCCACGTCTGTGGCATCGCGTCCATAGCCGACCACCACGTAACCGCCGGGCAGATTTGCCTGGGTGGCATCGAAGGTGTACCAGCGTCCGCCAACATAGGCTTCAAACCAGGCGTGCATATCCATCGGTTGCAGATTATGCAGATAGCCTACCACCAGACGGGCAGGAATGCTGATGCTGCGGCACAGGGCAATGCCAAGATGGGCAAGGTCGCGGCATACGCCGGACTGACGCTGGTGCACTTCCACCGCCGAGACAGGTACATCACTGGTGCCAGGTGCATAAAGAATATTGGCTTTCAGCCAGTTTTCGATGGCTTTGACCTGATCGTAGCCAGGCAGTTGTCCGGCGACGATGTCGGTGGCCATATCGCAGAAACGGTCCGATTCGCAGTAACGGCTGGGCAATAGATAACCCAGTACGTCCTGAGGCAGATTGGCGATATCGGTAAAGGGTGCTCCCGGCGCTGAGTCCATCTGCTCTGCGGTTTCCGTCTCTGCCGATGTATAAATGGAAAACGGCCCGGGCGGGGTGACCAGTCGCTGACACAGGTTGCCAAAGCCATCGGCGAATTCAAACACCGGAATGTTCGGCTCAAGGCGGTATTCTTTTTTCGCTACCCACTGCTGGGCGCCGCTGCGCAGGCGCAACATAAGAATAAACGGGGTCGGAATGCTGATATCAAATTTCATCTGGCAGCGTGTGCGCAGCCGCATAACATAACTCCTGTTCTGTTGTCTGTGGCGAATGGCTGATGAGAGTTTCTGAACTCAGCACCTGTTGTCAGTATCCGTGGCTGTGAGTTCCGCTGATATCGTAATTGCTTAATATGACATGCGTGTGGGCTGTTCTGACTGCGCTGCGCGCACAAAAAAAGCCGCAACAGCGGCTTTTTGGTGGAGCAGATCAGCGCACAGATCAGTGCGACTGCAGCAGGGTCAGATACTGAGGATCAACATCGCCGGCGACATAGGCCAGACCCAGTTTGTTCAGATAATCCATGCGGTCGCATTTTAACGGGTTCAGTTCCGGCATCTGCTGTCCCAGTTCTTTGTACAGCTCTTTCAGCCACAGCAGATAAATATTGCCTGGTTCCATCAGCAGTGCTGCACCACCGGCATCGGTGATGACCAGCTTGTTCAGCTCTTCCGGCAGTTCCAGTTTAAACACCACAGGTGTTTCTTCCTGCTGCATGTAGAGAGTGCGGGTATGGGCTTTCTGGTTAGCCCAGAAATACGCCAGCTCTTTACTCTGGGTGACGAACAGCGGGTCCTGCTGATCGCTGGCTTCGTGACCAATGGTTCCCAGGGTTTTCATCTGACGTTGCAGCAGTTCGGCATCCCCCGAGCCTTTCAGACCAGAGGTTTTGATGGCTTCGACCAGTCCGGATGCTGTGCCGTGATACCAGATATTCGAGGTCGCAAAGCCGTCGGCGGAAATCAGGTCTGCTGCGTCTTTGAGAAAATCGGGGGTGGTAAATTCTTTCATGGGGTCTGTTCCGGTATGTGCCGGCCGCAACATAGGTCCGGCCGGGCATTCTGCTTATAGTGTTTTTGCTGGTCTGCTTTTCAGCAGTCGCATTGTACCAGCTGAACGCGGTTTTTCAGCTTTTTTGCAGGCGCGTGCGCAGCTGACCATAGATCAGCAGGTAGGCGACGGAGCACAGCAGAGATGCTGCGGTGCCGATATGCAGCCCCAGCGCCGGATACAGGTAAATCACCGCCAGTGCGTACACCGCCAGCGCGCCAATCCCGTCCGGGTAGTGTTTGATGGTGCAGCTGAGGACGTTGGCGCCATGGCTGATGTGCAGGATCAGAATCAGCGGGAAGAAGCTCACCGGGAAAGCCGCCAGCAGACCCGCCCGCGAAGGGCCGAGTACATCGGCCAGCGCGGTAATCAGCAGAATGGATGCGGTCGCAATGGATGCGCGGAACAGCAGGGTAGCCGTTTTGCCCGCCAGCAGCTGGCTCAGACGGTTCTGCGGAGCTGCGCTGTTATCGATATGGGTTTCGGGTATGTGCTTGAACAAGGTGCGGAACAGCAGAATCGCAGCAATGATCACCGCCAGACTGACAGCCGGTGATGGGGGCAGATACTGCAGCAGAAAAGACGATGCTAAAAAACAGCTGAAGCCACTGGCAACGGCCAGTGGAAGCCAGCGCAGGCCGGGTAATTTGCGGATCACCAGCCAGTAACCGAAGGCCAGACAGATCGCCGAAGTAAGGCCGGAGAGGGTATACACAGCACCGGCAGCGGCAAACTCAGCGCCCTGTTGCCAGCCAAAAAAGTACAGTGCGATGGCCGTTCCCAGCGGGAAACCTGCCAGCAGGCCAGCATGACGTGGGCTCATACGCTGAGCGACCTGCGCCAGCAGAACAACGGTCAGAAAGGTGATCAGGATTTTAGCGATAATCAGCACGGATGAATTCTTATAATGTTCAGGGTGCTGATTATATTAGCAACTTTGTCAACTTTGACCTATTGGCAATTTGGCCAGTGCAGCAGCCAACCGGGTCATTATGGGTGACGCACAGCGCTTGTCTTTTCCCTTTATCGCGCTTGTCGCACTTTGCTTTTAGCGAGATGTTTCAGCTGTTTTGCCGTTTTTGTTTAAACCCTGGTTTGTGCCATCTGCCGGGCATCACGAGCGGCATTTTTATTGCCACTGACGGTGGCAGCAACGATAGCTCCTTCTTTCAGCAGGCACCATTGAGTTGACAGCACGGTAGCCGCAGCTTCATCCATCAGGCCTTGCAAAAGCTTCTTCAGGGCGTGCTGCAGGCTGTTCTTATGTGCCCGGCAGGCCAGCAATACCGGATGATCCGGTTCACTGTATTCACCGCTGCTGTTGATAAAAAAACAGCCACGGAAGCCGAGCAGAGTATCGACACGGTCGTTGAACCAGTCATCCAGCGCCATAAACCAGGCGTCGCATAACGCTTCAACGCTTGCGCATTCCTGCAGCTGTGTCAGTAACCACTGACTGAAGATCTGGTCACGATAAGCGATGACGGCCAGCAGCAGATCGTCTTTGGTCGGGAAGTGGTGATACAGGGTTTTCTTGGCAATACCTGATTCGCTCAGTATCTGATTGATCCCGGTGGCGTGAATACCCTGCTGATAAAACAGGCGGAAAGCCGTCTGTACCAGTTCACTGCGCTTGCCACTGCTGTCTCCGGTCTGCCGGGTCTCTGGTGAGTTTGTGGCTGACGCTTTGGCTTTGTTTTGTGCTTTGGTTGGTGAGTCCGGCATGGTTTCGCTCTCATCTGCGGGCGCGGGGAAATGTCCCGTGCAAAATATTTTGACAAGAGTAGACCAATCTGTCTACTATTACTGGTAGACAGGTCGGTCTACCTTTTCAGGTGACCAGATTAACGCTGTAAAAGAACTGACTGCTGACAGGCCTTAAACCCGGCCTTAAAACTGTGCTTAAAAACGGAGCCTGATATGAAAACCGCTGACACCCGATTTCCCCTGCTGAGCGCAGCCTTTGGCAGCCGCGTATTCGCCGCCCTTCTTGCCGGAGGTGGCGCTGCCGCCTGCATCAGTCTGTTGTTGCTGTTGCAGGACTGGCAAAGCACTGCGCTGGTAATGGCACCCTTTGGTGCCACCATGGTGATTCTGTTTGTTCTGCCTGACAGCCCACTGGCGCAGCCGCGCAATATCGTGGGTGGTCATCTGCTGACGACGTTGGCGGGTTTGAGCGTACTGCATTTTTTCGGCGCTGATCCGCTCAGTCTGGGGCTGGCCACCGGATTGGGCATTGCCCTGATGATGCTGACCAATACCACCCATCCGCCAGCCGGCGCCAATCCATTACTGGTGATGCTGACGCAGCCGGGATGGAATTTTGTACTGACACCGGTAATGAGCGGTACCCTGCTGATCGTGCTGTTTGGTGTGCTTTATCACCGCCTGATCGCACGCCGGAATTATCCGCAGCGCTGGTTTTAATCTGTTTGCGCTGATCTTATGCCAGAGTGAATGCTGTGGTGATCAGGGGGAGGGCACGGCTATAATCGCGCCATGAATCAAGCTTCCGACATTCCTTTATCACAGACCCTGCTGGTTATCGGCTACGTCTGGCCGGAACCGGCATCCTCGGCCGCCGGCAGCCGTATGTTGCAACTGATCCGTGCCTTTCAGCAGCAGGGTTTTAATGTGGTCTATGCGTCACCGGCGGAGCACAGCGCCCACGCTGTTAATCTGCAGGCGATGAATATTCAGCCGCAGACCATTGCCCTGAATCACTCGTCGTTTGATGATTTTATTCAGCAGCTGAATCCACAGGCGGTGATGTTTGACCGCTTTATGATGGAAGAGCAGTTTGGCTGGCGGGTGGAAAAATATTGCCCGCAGGCGGTGCGCATTCTCGATACCGAAGATCTGCATTCACTGCGTCATGCGCGCCACGCCATGCTGAAAGCGCAGCCGGATGCTCTGCCGCTCAGGCCCACACCAGAGTTTGCTCACAGTGAACTGGCCATCCGCGAAATTGCTGCCATTCTGCGCTGTGATCTGACACTGATGATTTCAGAATTTGAAATGCAGTGGCTGACAGAGCAGTTTCAGCTACCGCAATCGCAGCTGCTGTATCTGCCATTTATGGAACAGCAAAGCGACGCTACGGATGTACCGGCAATGACAGAACGCCAGCATTTCGTGTCCATCGGTAATTTCCGCCATGAACCCAACTGGGATGCGGTGCGCTACCTCAAAGAACAGATCTGGCCATTGATCCGTCGTCAGCTACCTCAGGCGGAACTGCATGTGTATGGTGCTTATCCGCCGAAAAAAGCCACTCAGCTGCACAATGAAAAACAGGGTTTTCTGGTCCGCGGCTGGGCGGAAGATGCGCATCAGGTGATCAGCAGTGCCCGGGTACTGCTGGCACCACTGCGTTTCGGTGCGGGTTTAAAGGGTAAATTAATTGATGCGGCCCAATGTGGCACCCCGGCAGTGACAACCGCCATTGGCGCGGAAGGCATGTATCATCCTGACAGCCCCTGTGGTCTGATAGCGGATAACGCCAGTGATTTTGCACAACAGGCGGAGCATCTGTATAACGACGAAACGCTGTGGCAGAGCTTAAGCATTAATGGCCGTCAGCTGATCGGACAGCGCTTTGCCTTTGCCGATCACGCACCACGGCTGGCGCACGCGGTAAGTAAAATACAGCAGGATCCCGCGGGCCACCGTCAGCAGCATTTTTACGGTATGATGCTGCGCCACCACAGCATGAAAAGTACACAATATATGGCGCAGTGGATCGAAGCGAAAAACCGCCATACACAAGGTAATAATGAATGAGCACAGAAAATCCCCGCCGCCATCTGGATGGCGTTACCCTGGAAACCATTCTGACAGAGCTGGTCGATGAATTCGGTTGGGTAACACTGGGCGACCTGGTGCGCATTAACTGCTTCCGTTCCGACCCCAGCATAAAATCCAGTCTGAAATTTCTGCGCAAAACGCTGTGGGCCCGGGAGCAGGTGGAAACCGTTTATATCGGCTTTAGAGAAGGCGAGAGCGCGGGAAAAATACGTCAGCGCTTAAAGCAAAAAAGCCAGCCGTCAGCGAAAAAATCTGCGCCGTCAGGTAACCGCGCCGGTTCCGGCAGCAGAACATCCGCTGCTAAAACATCAGGAACAGACCCCTGGGCTAAAGCCAAAAAAGGCAGCGATCAGTAAACTGCGCTGCCTGCTTTTTATTTCCCGGTGCTTAACGCTTAACCCAGTTCTTAACTACTGGCTCTGATCCCTGGCCCTTAACTCCTGGTTTTTAATCCCTGACCCTTAACCCGTGTTTTTTTAACCCATAGTCACGATCGCTTTGCGGAATTTCGCCAGCGCAATGCTGTAAAACACCGCACCGATGCCTGCCAGAATCACCAGCTCCTGCCAGATACTTTCCAGCCCGGCACCACGGTAAAGAATATTCTGCGCCAGGGTAACAAAGTGCGTGGATGGCGAAAACATCATCACCCGCTGCAAAAATACCGGCATGCTTTCCTGTGGCGTCGTACCACCGGACAGCAGGTACATAATGATGACAATCGGGATCAGCAGCAGCGCAAACTGTGCCATGGAGTTGGTCAGAATTCCCAGCATGATCCCCAGCGATGTCACGGAAAACAGATAAAGCACACAGGCAAAGATATACAGCAGCAGTGATCCTTGCACCGGTACGTCCAGCCAGAGCTTCACGACCAGCTGCAGGGATAAGACCGAGGCCACCAGAATCACCAGGCTGTTGGCCCAGATCTTAGCCAGCATAATTTCCGCCGGCGTCACCGGCATCACCAGCAGATGTTCCACAGTACCGTGTTCGCGCTCACGGATCAGCGCCGCACCGGTCAGAATCACTCCCAGAATGGTAATGCTGTTAATCACCTGCATCAGCGAGTTAAACCATACGGACGATGAGTTAGGGTTAAACAGTTTACGGATACGGGTTTTTACTGGCAGCAGATCATCCAGTTGTGTCCCCGGAGACAGAGCATCAATGGCTTCGCGCTGAATAATCTGCTGAATATAGTTCGCACCGTTACCTGCCTGGGCGATGGCGGTGGCATCAACCAGCACCTGAACTTCAGGCTGGCGTCCGGCCAGCACGTCTTTTTCAAAGCGTGGCGGAAACGACACAATAAACAGGTACTCGCCTTTATCCAGTTTTTCTTCAATATCACTGGCGGCTATCTCTACCGGTGTTTTGAACTGCGGCGGTAACAGGGCGGCGGAGATATTACGGGAAAGCGCGGAACGGTCTTCATCGACCACAGCTACTGCGGCATTATTCACATCGTAGTCGACGCCGTTGGCGACGGCATATACGGCGATAGAGAAAATATAAATAATCAGAAAAATCAGCACCGGATCGGAGCGCAGGCTGAACAGTTCTTTTAATCCCAGTTCGGTAACGTTTTTAATATTCATCAGGCTTCCTGCTTCTTCAGACCGAGCCAGGCAAATCCGGTAAACACCAGAATAAAGACCCCGAGCATGACAAAGTTCTGCCACAGTTCCGCCATATCCAGCCCTTTGGTAAAGGAACCAATACTGATCAGCTGATACCAGGATGACGGAAAAGCATTACCGATCAGGTATGCCGGGCCGGACAGCGATGATACCGGTGACAACAGCCCAGAGAAGTTAACCGCCGGCAGAATGCTCAGAATCATGGAAGCGAAAATCGCTGCGACCTGAGTTTTGGTAAAGGTCGACACCACCATGCCGAAGCCTGTGGTGGCAGTAACGTAGAGCAGTGAACCCAACGCCAGAGCAGCCACATTACCGCGCACGGGCAGACCGAATACCACAATGGCCATAACCAACAGTGTGATAAAACTGAGGAAGGAAATCACCACATACGGCGCCTGTTTACCCAGCAGAAACTCCAGCCTTGACACAGGTGTGGAATAAAAATTGGCAATGGAGCCGGTCTCTTTTTCGCGCACAATGCCCACCGCCGTCATCATCGCCGGAATCAGCGCCAGCATCAGCATGATGACGCCGGGAACAATGGCGTAAACGCTTTTAAATGCCTGATTATATTCAAAGCGGTTCTGTACGTTGACCGGGTAAGCTACTGACGTAGCCAGTGAATTTTCCGCGGCGATCTGCTGCAGTTCCTGCAGCAATAATCCCTGAATATAGCCTGAGGTGGTTTCTGCCTTAAACGGCATGGCACCATCAATGGTGATGCCCAGTTCAGGCTCCCAGCCAAGAATAAAATGCTTGCCGAAATCCGGTGGTATTTCTATGAGTAGTGTCAGCTTACCCAGCCGCATGCGTTCAATGGCGTCGGCGTAGGAGGCGGGAGTTTCTTCCTGCTGGAAATAGCGCGAACCCGATAAGCCTTCGGTGAGCAGGCGGCTTTCGCGCGAATGATCGTTATCTATGATGGCGTAGCGGATATTTTCCACGTCAAAGGTGATGCCGTAACCAAAGGTGACCATCAGAATCAGCGGGCCGAACAAAGCAAAGACCAGACGCACCGGATCGCGCTGAATCTCCAGACTTTCACGCCAGGCGTAGGCCCACCAACGGCGGAAATTCAAACCGCGGCTGTGCTGTTGCTGGCTGTGCTGTTGCAGGCGATTCCGGGCTATATCTGCGTCAGCATTCAGAACCTGAGTGTTGTCCGCAGTGTCTGTTTCCTCATCACGGATTCCGGCAGCTTCTTTCAGATAATCAACAAAGGCGTTTTCCAGCGAATCACTGCCACGTTGCTGCGCCAATGCCAGCGGTTTACCCACCGCCAGTACTTTACCGGCGTGCATCAGCGAGATGCGGTCACAGCGTTCTGCTTCGTTCATAAAGTGGGTGGAAATAAAAATGGTCACGCCTTTGTTGCGTGACAGATCCACCAGATGGGTCCAGAACTGATCCCGGGCTACCGGGTCCACGCCTGAGGTCGGCTCATCGAGAATCAGAATATCTGGTTCGTGCAGCACGGCAACCGCCAGCTGCAGACGCTGGCGGATACCCAGAGGCAATTCCGCCGGCAGTTGTTCAGCAATATCCTGCAGACCAAATTCCTGCATCACTGTGTTAATGCGTTGCGCCGATTGCTCATCACCGAGGGCGTACAGTTTGGCGTGCAGCTCGAGATTACGGCGTACGGAAATTTCCGCATACAGTGAAAAACTCTGCGACATATAGCCCACGCGTTTGCGCGTCGCCATATCATCCGGGTCCGGCAGCTGGCCAAACAGGCGTGCTTCTCCGGAAGAAAATGGCAACAGGCCGGTAAGCATCTTCATGGTGGTGGTTTTGCCGCAGCCATTGGAGCCGAGGAAACCGAAAATTTCGCCGCGCTGAATATCAAATGACACATCGTTCACAGCAATAAAATCGCCAAACCGGCGCGTCAGATGCGATGCCTGAATGGCAGGTTCTGCCTGCGCGTCAGTCATGGGTGGCACCACAACCGCTTTGTGCTGGTCGCGTTTTTCCTGTGGTAACAGGGAAATAAACGCGCTCTCCAGCGTATCGCAGCCGGTGCGCTGCAGTAATTCCTGTGGGCTGCCGGTAGCGATAACTTTGCCGTCATCCATGGCTGCCAGCCAGTCAAACTGCTGGGCTTCTTCCATATAGGCGGTGGCCACCAGAACGCTCATCTGTGGGCGCTGCAGACGGATACTGCTGATTAACTGCCAAAACTGCTGGCGCGATAACGGATCCACGCCGGTGGTGGGTTCATCAAGAATCAGCAGATCGGGATCGTGAATTAACGCGCAGCACAGACCTAGTTTCTGTTTCATACCACCGGACAGCTTGCCCGCCGGACGATCAAGAAACGGATCAAGGCCAGTGGCTTTGGTGAGCTGCAGAATGCGGCGTTGTCGCTCTTCTGCGCCCTGACCAAACAGGTTGCCGAAAAAATTCAGATTTTCCGCCACGCTCAGGGTGGGGTAGAGATTTTTGCCAAGCCCCTGCGGCATATAAGCAATGCGCGGCTGGCTGCGGCGGCGATGGCTGGCGTCCTGAATATCACCACCAAGCACTTCGACGCGGTTAACGGCGTCTTCTGTGTTCTGTTTCTGCGCCCCTGGTTTTTCAGCTGGCTGAATTTTACGGGTGCCGGAAATAATCGACAGCAGGGTGGATTTACCGACGCCATCCGGGCCGATAAATCCGGCCATGACACCGGCCGGCACGCGCAGGCTGATGTTATCGGCCGCCAGTGTATCGCCGTAACGATGACTCAGGTTGTGCACAATGGCGATATCAGTCATGCCTTTCTCCGCGCAGGGCCAATGTTATTCGCTGACAGCGTTTATTCACTGACGTTTTCAGGCTGAGGCAGAGGCTTGCTGAGCTCTTCGGTCCATGGGGTATGGGGGTCGGTACGCACATACCCCAGACCGCGGATGCCGGTTTTGACCAGTTCTTCGTAGGTGTGCAGCAGATCCGGGCGGATGCTGAGTTTGACGCGGAACATCAGATTATTGCGTTCTTCACTGGTTTCTACCGATTTCGGCGTGAACTGAGCGTCGGTTGCCACAAAAGAGACCTGCGCCGGAATTACATATTGCGGGATCGGGTCGAGTACCAGTTTGGCTTCGTCGTTAAGGCTGAGTTTGCCGGCCACACTGGCAGGCAGAAATACTGTCATGTAGACGTCAGAGATATCCAGAATGGTGACCACACGGCCCCCGGCAGACAGCACTTCACCGGCCTGGGCCAGCAGATACTGAATGCGGCCATCGCGCGGTGCTTTAATCTCAGTGTCTTCCAGCAGGGTCATCAGTTCCGCACGTGCCGCACGGGCTGCTTCGGTGCTGGCCTCCGCGCGGTTAGCAGTGGCTTTGCTCAGGCGCAGGGCGGCTTTGGCTGAATCGTATTGGGTCTGAGCCTGATCCAGGGTTTCCTGAGGGGCAACGCCTTTGGCGAACATGGATTTGGCGCGTTTCAGATCACTGTCGGCCAGTTTCAGCTGAGCTTCGCGCTGTTCAACACCGGCGTCGGCTTCTTCATAGGCTAATTCGGCGGCGGCAATCTGAGCTTCAGCTTCACGTTTGCGCGCCAGCAGCTGTTGGTTGTCCATGCGTACCAGCAGGTCGCCTTTGTGCACCAGCTGACCTTCTTTCACCAGTACTTCCGCGACCCTGCCAGCGGTTTTGGTGGCTACCTGAACCTGTTCCGCTTCAAGTCGGCCATTGGTGCTGTACAGGCCTTCCGGCAAGGTATTCTGATGGAGAAAATGCCAGCCCAGTGTGGCTCCGGCAATCACAACGATCAGCAGGGGGATAAGCAGCGTCTTTCGATCCATGGGGTGCTCCGGAAATCATCAACTGACAGAACTATAACGGATTTTCTCAGATTCGCTATTGATGAATGTCCTGCCTTTCGCCATTTGTGAAAGAAACAGGCCGATGTTCATCGATCTGAAATATTCGCTGCGCCGGACTGGCTTGTTAAGCGTAACGGTACGGACGTAGCAACTGCATTGTCCACTATTGATAGAAACATTTAAATAGTGACGTGGCAGTGCTGGCGTTCTGGCGGGTAAATATCGCTGGGTTATTGATCTGGCTTACCCGGCACGCGCAGGTTATGGAAGAAGCGGGCGGAAATGCCGTGGATAAAAATACTCAGCAGAATGGTGAGCACCGTAGTGGCAAACAGTTCACGCACCGCCGGGCTTGCCATACCGGTCTGTTCGACGACTAACAGCAGGTAAATAATGCTGGCGATACCACGTGGCCCAAACCAGGATAAAAACAGCCGGGCACGCAGCGGCAGACCTGAGCCGGTGAGGGAAATCAGCACCGGAATAATGCGCATCAGGGTCAGGGCGAATGGTGCGTAGATCAGACTCTTTACGGTAACGTCAGGCAGAGCGTCGGTGACGAAAATCAGACCGAAGAAAAAGAACACCAGCAGGCTGAGTAATTGTCCTTCGGCCTCGCTGAATTCTTTAATGCGTTCCTGCACTCTCTTATAACCCGGGCGCATCAGCAGGCCGGCGACAAAGGCGGCGATAAAGCCGTTGCCGTTCAGGGCTTCGGCACCGGAATAAGCCAGCAGGGCCAGCGCAATGGCCGCCAGACGTTGGTACATGGGAGTTACCAGCTGATAACGACAGGCAATGTGCACCAGCCAGCCGCCGCCGCGACCACTGAGAAAGCCCCACAGTGCGCCGATAACAAACTGCTCGCCAATAAAAGCCAGCCAGTACCAGTGATCAACACTGGCATCGGGTTGTTGCAGGCTGATAAACAGAGCCAGGGCAAAAAGTAATATGGGCAGGGCAATGCCATCGTTCAGGCCGCTTTCTACGGTAATGGAATGGCGCAGGGATTCGTCGATGTCTTTGCGGCCAAAGATGGACTGCGCCAGTGCAGCGTCAGTGGGGGTGAGCATAATCGCCATCAATAATGCCAGCAGCCAGCCACTGGCGAACAGCGCCTGTGCCGCCAGTGTGCCCACGACAATGGTCAGGGGCAGACCCACCGCCAGCAGACGCATGGGCAGAATTTCAAATTTCACCAGATGAGAGAGTTTGATCTGACTGGCGTCGGTAAAGAGGATAATGGCCAGACAGACTTCGGCGAGAAACATCAGGTTATGGCCGTCATCGTCGAAGTTGGCGATGTTAAACACCAGCGGGCCGACCAGAATGCCCAGAGCGGTAAACAACATGGGGGCGGTGAACGCCTGCTGCTCAGTCCAGCGTGACAGCAGGGCATAAGTGAAAACAGCACCGGCAAGAATCAGTGCCATTGGCGTATCAAGCATAATCAGTCATCTTCCCAGATAACGCGTAATGGCTCGCCGAAATCGTCGTAAATAATTTTTTTGCGCGGCTTTTTCGCCCGCGTGGGCGCTGCCGGGCGACGGTTGTTCTGACGTCGTTCTTCTTTGCGCTGATCGAGGGTTTTCATCACGTCGGACAGTGGTGTGCGCGCTTCCCGCGGTTTCTCAAAGCCCAGTGAGCGGTCGTTATAACGGCCATCGACCAGGCCGGTTTCCCCCCGGTCAACCTGGCGCACGGAACCACCGTGATCGAGGAAATCCTGAACTTCCTGATCCAGTTGTTCGCGTATCTCACGTTTGCTCCGATGCTTTTTCATATCAGTGCCGGGGTTAGGTCAAACGGTCAGTATAGAGGATCGTGCGCGAATAAAAATCCCTGTATTTGTTCGCCTGCGGCCAGTCTGCGTCCTTTTCTGCATGGCAAACACGGTTGTTGCTGCGGTGGGGCTCTGTGCGCCGGGCGGCATTAACCTGAGAGCAGGACCAGTCGCTAAACCCGGTGCTAACGCAGACGCTGACCCCTGTGCCGGCGGACAACGAAAAAATAGCGCGCGGTCAGCAGCAGGGCACCGGCCAGATAGATTGCTGCCAGTGACCATTTGCTTGTGGCAGCAACGCCGGCGATGAGCGTCCACGGATCGCTGGCCTGGGACTGCAGTTGCAGCCAGGGTTCGTGAATACTGTTTTCCACCACATCCAGTGCTGCCATCAGGATGGCCGGCAGCAGCAGCCAGGACCAGCGCGGAGACAATTCATTGAGATTCATCAGCCAGCTGGTCAGCGACAGGGCCAGCAGTCCATACCAGACCGGATGAATATGATCGTAAGCGAAGTGCTGCTGCAGTGCGTTTAACTGGGCAGCGGAAATGCTGTTCAGCAGGGCGTTAAACTCCGCGGCGCTGTAACTGAACTGGAACTGAAACAACAGGGCTTCGGCGTTGCCAGCCTGCAGTGTGCGGGCGATCAGGGTCTGGGAAACGATATAAATCAGCAGAAAAATAACAGCAGGCAGCGGATGTCCGAGCCAACGGCGCAAGGCGTTCATAAAAATCCTTTTTATTGTTTGTTGTGATTATTCAGAGCTTTGCTCTGTTTGTATTCTGCTGAGGCTGCCACAAAGTCTGCCGCTTCTCCAGCGTTACCTGACCAGCGTTGCCTGACCAGCTTTGCCCGACCTGATGGGCGGCGGCTTTGTTTTTGCCGGCTGGTGCGACGGCGGTGATTCTGGCAAAGTCCGGTGCATAAGCGTTTGTGTTCAGCAGACAGTTATCAGATATCGCGACTGAAAAGGAAACAGCCAATGCGCAGTGGACGACAGCAAAAACCGGGAGTTAAACAGCGCAGAGGAGGTTGGTTCATTGTTGTATTTGGCGGGATTTTTCTGCTCGCCGGGCTTGCTGTCATCTTCTTTATGGCGCTGTCACCGCTGCTGAAATGGTATGGCAGTCAAAGCTGGCTGCCGGTCAGTGCACAGATCGAAATGCTTGAACTGGATTCCCGCCGCAGCGATAACTCCGATACTTATCGGGTGAATACCCGTTATCGTTTTGATTTTAATGGTGCCAGCTACAGTGGCAGTGACGCCAGTCTTTACGATGGCTACGACAATATCGGCAGCTACTGGCAGGAACTGTACAGTGATCTTAAGCGGCATAAGCAAAGCAATAGTGCTGTTGTCTGGGTTAATCCGCAAAATCCTGATGAGTCTGTGCTGGATCGCAGTATCCGTCCGGTGATGTTGTTGTTCAGCAGTCTGTTCGGTCTGGTGTTTGCTCTGGCCGGAGCCGGCATTATCTGGTTTGGTCGTCGCTCAGGCAGTAAAAGTTCACGTTATGCGGCATTAAGCAGTCTGGCAGATGCCGGTGGTCATGAGGCAACAGCGGCCCGTGCGGCATTCAGTCAGGGCATCCGCAGCAGTGCCCGCAGCAGTTACCGGGTGATGATGGTTGTTGGCATTCCCTTTATTCTGATTTCGTTGCCGATCATGGTCGCAGCCATTCCTGATGCGTTGCGCAGCGGGGATTATGCTGTGCTGCTGGTGCTTATTTTTCCGCTTACCGGGGCTGGCATGGTGTTCGGCGGACTTCGTATGCGCTCCCGGTTTTTGCGCATAGGCGCCACTCCGTTTTTCTGTGATCCGTTGCCTGGCTGCTGTGGTGGCCAGGTGGGCGGCTATTTTGAAGTAAACAGCGGTCGCTTCAGTCAGCGCCCGGAAATACGTTTGTGCTGCATCGATACCTACACCACCGGCAGCGGCAAAAACCGCAGCACGCATCATCGGACTGTGTGGCAGGAAAGTGTCGTGGCAAGCGTTGATATGCTGGCCTCTGGTCAGCGTCTGCGGGCGGTATTTGATGTGCCGGATAATCTGCCGGAAAGTGAACAGACCGAAGGTTGCCGCGGCACTGTCAGTTGGGAAATTCAGTGCGAAGGTCTGCTTAATATGGCAGGTCCGGGGGCGGCAGAAACGATGGAATTTTCCCGCAGCTGGGAGGTGCCGGTGGTACGCGGTCAGCAGCGTTCATCCTGGCAGCCACCGGTCAGTCAGCAGGCGCAGGATCGCAGTGAAAAACAGCAGCGTTCGCTGGAATCAGCTGCACGTCAGATCAGCACCACCGCGAGTGCTGGCGGTTTGTCACTGGACAGCGCGGCAGGGCGCAATAAGGCGGTCTTTTTACCCCTGTTACCCATGGGATTTATATTTGCCGCTGTCGGTGTTTTTCTTACCTGGCAGGCCAGCCTGGAGGGCGGGGCTTTGTGGGTTATGGGGCCGGTGTTTGCATTAATTGGCGGCCTGCTGTTTGTCATTGGTGTGTTTGTACTGGGGCGTGGACTGGAATGTCAGATCGAAGGGCGTCAGGTGACCATCGTACGACGCATGTTTGGTAAACCTTTGTACAGCCGTTCCGCCACGATCCGCTCACCACAGCAGATTCATCTGGATAAGTCGGTGACGGCCACTTCCGGTAAACGACAGACAGATTATTACCGCCTTAAGCTGCACAGTGATGACGGTAAAAAGCTGACGCTGGCAGAAGGTATTGCCGGGCGGGATGCCGCAGAAGCGCTGCGTCAGCGTATTGTTGAGCAGCTGAGCCGTGAGCTGGATGAGGAATTGACCTGATCATCAGATAATTTCCGTGGCGTGGGGTCACAGTAAGGGATATCTTGATTACACTTATATGTGGAAGCATGATCCTTACAGCGCTTGTGAGCGTCATCATGAGTAAGACAGGGAGCAGGGAATGCAGTTGCACGACGAGTTCGAACAACAAAGCCTGAAACTCCGCCAGCGTCTGATGCTGGTGGTTGTGCTGACTACGTTACTTACCGCTTTTTTATCTGTTTCTCTGCATTTCTGGTTCAGCCGCGATATGGCGCTGGAATCCGCGGAAGAACAATATCGTCTGACCGCGACAGCAACACGCAATTATCTTGCGCACATGGACGCAAGTGCAGTGGAAACCGTACAGGTGCTGTCACATTTCCCGGCGCTGATCAAACAGGATAAACAACGCGGCCCTTGGATTAATAATGGCACGCGGGAGTTATTTGCCGAAGTGCTGCGCACTAATCCGGTATTTTATGCACTTTATGTCGGTTTTGATGACGGCGATCTGTTTGAGCTGGTGAACCTGAACAGCAGTGAAGTTATCCGTCGGCAACTGAATGCCACTCCGGCTGACCGTTGGGTTGTTATTGCTGTAGAAGGAGAGGGCGCGCAGCGCCAGCGTCGTTTTGAATATTACAGCCGTGACTTTGAACTCAATTTTTCCCGCTCTGAAAGCAGTGATTATGATGTGCGAGAGCGCATCTGGTTTACCCGGGCCGACGCGCAGGGTGTGAGCAAAACCCGGCCTTATCTGTTTCAGCATCTGCAGGCGCCGGGTCAGAGCTTCGTTAAAAAACTGCCGGGAACGGATCACGTACTGGCACTGGATATTACCTTCTCCACCCTGTCTTCTCACCTGCGCGCACAATCATTAAGTGCTTATGGTGAGCTGTATCTGTACCAGCAGGACGGCAGTCTGCTGGCCAGTAATCACAGCGATAATGCCTATCGCCGGCTGCCGCCGGTGAGCCCGATGAAATTAACTGAGCAGCAGCGTCAGTATGTCAATACGCTGGGAACCCTGCATGTTTCCAATGAAATGGACTGGCTGCCGGTGGATTTTTCCGTCGGTGGTGATCCCAGCGGCTACAGCGTCGATATGATCCGGGTATTGTCACGCATGATCGGTCTGAAAACGGAATTCGTGAATGGTTATAGCTGGGCGGAACTGGTGAATATGTTTAATACCGGCGAGCTGGAAATGCTGCAGCCAGTCGTTGCCATTGATAAAACCCGGGATGAATTAACCCAGCCGGTGATTGATATGCCGTTTGCTTTGGTACGTCGTGCCGATGCGGAAGAAATTACCGATTTAAGCGATCTCAATGGCAAAACTCTGGCGTTAATTGGCGGCTGGTCGATTGTTTCTGTTCTTAATGAAAAATATCCACAAATTAAACTGCAGAGTATGCGTTCCCTGCGCGATGCTTTGCGGGCGGTGGAGCAGGGTAAAGCGGATGCTGCTATCGATGCGGAAGTGGTGTTACGTCAGACGCTGCAGCAGCAGTACATGAAAGGACTGGTGCTGGACACACAGGTGCCGCAATTACTGGATTTACCCCACGCACTGCACATCCGTGTGCGTCCTGAACTGGCACCGCTGAAAGAGATTCTGGATCAGGCTATTGCTGCTGTACCGGCCTCTTCACGGGAATTTCTGCGGCAGAAATGGTTCGCCGAAAGTGAAGTGATAAAACCGGCGAAAATGGCGGTTGTACCCTATCGCCATCTGCAGTTGCTGACGGAAAACCCACAGGGACTGGAGCGGGTTGAGCGGGTGCTTCTTAACGGCCGGGAATATTTTTCTTTTGCTTCCGTGTTTACCCGGGCGCAGAACCCGCCGGAATATTTTGCGCTGGTGATCCCTGCGGAGCAGGTCTACGCCAGATCAATGAAACATTTATGGTTGTCTGTAATCATAATTGCGGCCGTTCTGTTAATTGCAGTGCCTGTGATTCTGGTGCTGTTTGTTGTACGTCCGTTTGAACGCATCGCACAAAAACAGTATGAGCAGAACGATTCCGATTACATGATCTGAGGTTTGCAGTGCAGGCGCTGCGTCCCGGACATTAACCAAAGGATGTGAATATGATCGATTACCAGCTGCAGGGCAAAAAAGCCATGATTACCGGCGGTGCTTCCGGCATTGGTCTGGCGACGGCTCAGGTACTGGCAGCGTCCGGTGCGGCGATTGCCCTGTGGGACCTGTCAGAAGACGCATTGCAGGCAGCCAAAGCACAGATCACCGCAGATTATGATGTGCCCTGTATTACCCAGGTGGTGGATGTCAGCGATGCTGCTGCTGTTCAGGCGGCCATGGATAACACGGTCGCAGCGCTGGGCGGACTGGATATTGCCGTAAACAATGCGGGGATCGGTGGTCCTTCAGCGAAATCCGGTGACTACACCATCGACGACTGGAACAAGGTTATTAACATCAATCTGAACGGAGTCTTTTATTGTCAGCATGCGGCCATCAATGCCATGCGCGGGCAGAAATCCGGTGCCATTATTAATATGGCGTCGATTCTCGGTCAGGTTGCCTTCCCACAATCTCCGGCCTATGTCGCTGCCAAACACGGTGTGGTGGGCATGACCAAAGCCGCAGCCTGGGAACATGCAGAAGACGGTATCCGCATCAATTCGGTCGGACCCGCCTTTATTCATACTCCGCTGGTGGATAATGGCCTGCCAGCGGAAGTGGTGCAGATGCTGGAAAGCAAGCACGCGCTGGGCCGTCTGGGTAAACCGGAAGAAGTTGCTTATCTGGTGGCCTGGCTGGTCAGCGATGCGGCGTCTTTTGTTACCGGTGCCTATTATCCGGTAGACGCCGGTTATCTGGCTGTGTGACAGGCGTTACACAAACGGCAGCTGCGCTGGACGGGGCAGCTGTCTTCCAGTAGAGTGCGCGGCTCTACCCTTATTCATTCCTCTTTTTTGCCGTTCCGGCTGCCTTTTTAATGACTTTATTCTCCGATCTGGATCTGTGTGATCCAATTCTGCGGGCTGTTTCCGAACAGGGCTACAGCACTCCTTCACCGGTACAGGCGCAGGCAATTCCTGCGGTATTGGCCGGACGCGATGTAATGGCTGCGGCGCAGACAGGTACCGGTAAAACCGCTGGTTTTACTCTGCCTATGCTGCAGCGCCTGCAATCCGGTAAACGCGCCGGTGCTAACCGTATCCGTGCGCTGGTACTGACGCCAACCCGTGAACTGGCAGCTCAGGTAGGCGAAAACGTGGTGCAGTACAGCCAGTATCTGCAACTGAACAGCACCGTGGTGTTTGGCGGTGTGGGTATCAACCCGCAGATGAAAGCCCTGCGTGGTGGTGTCGATGTGCTGGTAGCCTGCCCGGGGCGTCTGCTGGATCTGTATCAGCAGAACGCTGTGCGTTTCGATCAGGTGGAATTTCTGGTTCTGGATGAAGCGGACCGTATGCTGGATATGGGCTTTATTCATGACATTAAAAAGATTCTGAAGCTGCTGCCGGCCAAACGCCAGAATCTGCTGTTTTCTGCGACCTTTTCCAAAGAGATCCGCGATCTGGCCAAAGGTCTGGTCAATGATCCGGTGGAAATCGATGTCAGCCCACGTAACAGCACGGCGCATACCATTGAACAATGGCTGGTGCCGGCGGATAAAAAGCAGAAGTCAGCTTTGCTGACACGCCTGTTGCAGGACAACAAATGGCATCAGGTATTGGTGTTTACCCGCACCAAGCACGGCGCCAACCGCCTTGCTACGCATCTGGAAAAGAACAATATCCGTGCTGCGGCGATTCACGGCAATAAGAGTCAGGGCGCACGTACCCGCGCACTGGCAGAGTTTAAGTCCGGTGATATCGCCGTACTGGTGGCCACGGATATCGCTGCCCGCGGTCTGGATATTGAACAGCTGCCGTACGTGGTGAACTTCGAATTACCGAATGTTGCGGCGGACTATGTCCACCGTATTGGCCGTACCGGGCGTGCCGGGGCCAGTGGTCAGGCGCTGTCGCTGGTTTGTGCAGAAGAACTGGAAGATCTGGAAGGCATTGAAGGCCTGATCGGTAAAGAGATTGAGCGTCGTACCCTTGCCGGTTTTGAACCTGTGGTGGCGCTGCCGGTGTCCCGTCCGCGTAAACCGAAAAAACCTAAGAAGGCAAAAGCACCGCGTACAGACGATCAGCAGCGCAGTGCCGACAACCGCGGCGGGCAAGGTCGCAATGGCCAAGGTCGCAGTGAACAGGGACGCAATGAACAGGGTCGGAAGAACAATGCCCGGCGCGGTGACAAAGCCCGTAACGGTAACAAGAGTGAACATAACGCGGCGAACAATGGCAACCGCAGCCGCCGTGGTGGTGCACAAAAGCCGACTGATAAAACGTCAGCTGATGGTCAGGAAAAACGCCAGCAGCAGCGCGGCGGTAAGCCTGCTCAGAATGCATCCGGCAATAACGGTGCGGACAATAATCGTTCAGACAGCCGTCGTCAGGAGCGCCGTTCTGACAGCAGCCGTTCAGAAAACAGCCGTGCCGAAAACAGCCGTCGCCCGCAGAAGCGTCCGGCAGCGAACAGTGCCGATGCTCAGTCGCAGCCTGCCAAAGCAGCTGCTCCAGCCAAAGCAGCGGTGAATCCGTATGGCATGGTGGCACCGGAAAAACCGGCAGAGGAACGTCAGCAGGGAACTCTGCGCCGCAGCCAGCGCCGTAAGCCTTCCTGATCCCGTCTTTGACAGCATTTCCGCAGGGAAGCGGAGTGCTGTTATCATGCCTCCGACCTTACGCGGAGATTCCTTATGCTTGGCTGGCTGTATTTTCTCACTGCCTGTGTTCTGTTGTACCTGTTCTGGAACCGCCAGCAACAGGCGAAAAGTATGGCGCTAAAAGCCGTGCGCAAACACTGCCAGCAGGAAGATGTGCAGTTACTGGATGACACTCTGGTGATGTCCGGCATGGCTGTGCGCCGTGGTCCGGGTGGCTGGCGTCTGCACCGTGAGTTCCGCTTTGAATTTTCCTCTACCGGCGACGAGCGTTATGAAGGCAAGGTAACTCTGGCCGGGCGCCATATTATTGGTCTGCGTCTGCAGGCTCATCGCATTCACTGATGTACTGTATTGACTGACGCACTGTCTTTTTGAACGGCAGCCAGGAGTATTTATGAGCGATTACACGATTGAACATCAACCGGCGCAGAGCCGCTTTGTGTTGCTGAAAGACGCTAAGGAATGCGTGCTGGATTACAGCATCAGAGGTACTCAGATTGATTTTACCCACACCTATGTACCCTTTGGTCTGCGTGGGCAGGGGTTGGCGGAAGTGCTGGTGGAAGCCGGGCTGAGCTGGGCCAGAGAACAGAATTATTCGCTGGCAGCCAGCTGCTGGTACGTGCAGAAATTTCTCTGACGGACAGCTGTTTAAGACAGTCCGGACAGTGTTCAGAGACGGATCAGTTCCAGCACCCAGCGACCGGCGGTTTCCGCTTCGGTCGGCTGCGACAGCGTCGCCATCCCCTGATCAAAAACCGCCGGGCCGATACAATCACGGCGGCGTGGCAGCAGACGTTCGGTAAACTCCACGGTAAATTCCGGATGCCCCTGAAATGACAGCACCTGATTGCCGATATAAAAACCGGCATTTTCACAGAAGTCGCTGCTGAGCAGACGGCGCGCACCCTGCGGCAGAATTTCCACCTGATCACGGTGGCTGTAGATCAGACGCAGATGACTGAGGTCGTCATTGACCCAGACCGGATGCTGAACCACGCGGGTGGTATGAACCCCAATCCCCCAGCCTTTCGGACTGCGCGCGGCATGACCGCCCAGCGAATGTGCCAGCAGCTGATGGCCAAAGCAGATGCCAATCATTTTTTCGCCGTTGGCGAACGCCTGCTGAACCCAGTTGCGCAGTGGCGGAATCCACAGCAGGTCTTCGTATACACCGGCTTTGGAGCCGGTAATCAGATAGGCATCGCACTCACCGGGTGTGGTAGGCAACTCGCCCTGCTGAACCTGATAAAAACGGAAATTCAGGTCTGCCCCCAGCGACGTAAAAAACCGCCGGAACATATTGCCGTAGGAGCGGTAGTCGTCCAGCAGATCCGGGTACAGGGTGTCAGTTTCTAAAAATCCCAGGGTTTTCATTCAGTGCAGTTTATCCTCTGATGTCGCAGCTGATTGCGGTATGGCTTTTTCGCGGATGGGTTTCAGTACGCCTTCCAGCCCGTTAATTTTGATCTCCAGTGCCAGTGCCAGCAACATCCCCAGCTGTCCTTCCGGAAAACCTTTCTTGCTGAACCACAGCAGGTACTCTTCGGGCAGGTCGATCAATACTTTGCCCTGATACTTGCCAAACGGCATGGTGACTGTAACCAGCCTGACCAGATCTGTCTTATCAAACACCGTAAACCATCCCGTAACGACTGAAACAATATGATGAACATCTGTGCTTTTTACTGCAAGCCACACGTTCCTGTTCTGGTGGTCTACACTTTCCCAATGATGTCTGGTTTGTCATTAGTCTTCAGCTGATAACACCGGGACAGTAGTAATAACCGACAATTGGATGTGGATTTGCCGGATGACCCTAATGACTGCGGAAAAGAAAGAAGTCCGCTTTGAAGACCTGCGCTTATTGCCCGGGCAGGCGCTGCAGCTGGAAATCGAAGGGTATACCAACGACCGTGATCGTTCCGTATTGGTGGGTTATCGGGCCGGCAACGGGCTTATTGTAACGACGCCGGTGATAAACGGCGCGCCTATGTCGCTGCGCCTCGGAACGCCGCTGAACGTGCGTCTGTTCGCTACCCAGATGAACTGTGCCTGTGCTTTCCATACCGAAGTCGTGCACATCGCCCGTGCTCCCTATGCCCATCTGCATCTTGCTCAGCCCAAAGCGCTGGCGCTGGGTGAGGTGCGCTCCAGCGTGCGCGCCCGGGTGAATCTGATCGCCTCCATGCATTTCGGCACGGACCTTAAGGAGAAAAAATCCGCCAGAGTCCGTGATATCAGTCTCGGCGGTGCCAGCGTGCTGGCAAAAGATGCAGCGGTTATGCGTGATGAACCGGTGCGTCTTGTCGCCATGCTGCAGATCAGTGGTGTGGAGCGGCTGGTGAATCTCGACGGTATTGTCCGCTCTGTTCAACCGGAAGAATCCGGTATCCGCCTGGGTATTCAGTTCAGCGGACTGAACGATAACGACAAAATTTCTTTGCAGGCTTATGTGCTGTCACATGTTTATTTCCAATAGCCCCAATCAGGAGTGCTTGTATGACTGGGTCTCAGCTTCATGGTGTGCCGCAGAATGATTGCGGAAAATGGAAACAGGCACAGCTTAATGTCACAGAGTATGTACAGGACCCGGTCAGGAATACACCGCGTATGGAATTATTAATATCGCGCCTGATCCGCCATTTTCTGCGGACGACACCGGACACTCTGGTTCAGGATATCCGTTCAGCATTACATGAAGTCGGGCAACGATTTAAGTGTCCGGCCATTGTTATGCTGGTCTGTCGCGAAGGCCGTTGTATAGAGCCAATCCGCATTGCCATTGATGCCGCCAGCGCAGCCTGTGCGGAGGAAAAATCCAAACGCCTTGCGGATATCTGTGATCATTGGCTGATGTATGAAAAGCAAGTGCTGGCGGATGAAGGTCAGCGTGGTGAAAATCCAGCCCTTGATGCCATTTTTCAGGCATTGGAAACGCCATCCTTTCTGCTCATACCGGTTGCGCAGGATAACGATATTTTTGGTGCTCTGTTTCTTTCGTTTGATGCCAATAGTGAAATTCCGGAGCCTTACGAGCGCCAGTTGCTGAATGCGTTTCTGGAGTTGTGTTATGTGGTGTCCGAGCGTATTGCTGTGTTCAGTGAACTGCAGAAACGCGAGGAATTACTGGCGCATACCGAAGCCATTGCCGGTATTGGCAGCTGGAATGAAAACTATGAAACCCAGTCGATTTATTTCACCCGTGAAGCGGCACGGATTTTTGGTGTAGCGGAAGGTGTTACGCGAATTACCCGCGATGATTATATTAACTTCATCCACCCCGACGATAAGCTGGCGGTCATGGAGCGCTTTCAGACGAGTCTGACCGAGCCGGAAACCTTTGATGGCTGCTACCGGATTATTACTTCCGCCGGACAACAGAAAGTTATCCGCGCACTGGCAAAAACCACGTTTGATGAACAGGGCGGGATTATCGGCCGCAGTGGTATGGTGCAGGATATTACCGAGCAGACACGCAAAGAGCAGAGTCTGATTCTTGCCTCGCGGGTGTATGAGTCGATTATTGAAGGTGTGGTTATCACCGACAGTAAAGGCATTATTAACGGCGTTAACCCGGCATTCAGTAAAATTACCGGGTACAGTAAAACCGAAGTGCTGGGTGAGCCGGTATCCGTGCTGGATAACCGTGAGCCGGACCGGATGTTTATGCACAGCGTGATCCGCAGCTGCATCCGTCAGGGCTATTGGCATGGAGAGGTCTGGAACCGGCGTAAAAGTGGTGAAGCGTTTCCGCAGAGTCTGACCATCACCTGCATCCGTAATGAAAAAAATAAAATTCAGAGTTTTATTGGTGTATTTGAAGATACCAGTCAGATCCGTCAGTCAGAGAAAAAGCTCGATTTTCTGGCCAATAATGATTCTCTGACCGGCTTGCCGAACCGCACCTCTGTGCAGGTTGAAGTGGATAAATGCCTGATCCGTGCCGCTGAAAAACACAGTCGTGTGGCCCTGCTGTATATCGATCTGGATCACTTTAAACACATCAATGACAGCCTTGGCCATCCGGCCGGTGACCGCCTGTTGCGTATCTGTGCTCAGCGTCTGCGCGGGCGGCTGCGTGAAACAGATATCGTCGCCCGTCTTGGCGGCGATGAATTTCTGGTGGTGCTGAATAACGTTGTCGACGACGATCAGATCCGCTGGGTGACGGGTATGCTGCAGCAGCTGTTGTCGCAGCCCTATGATATTGGCCTGAATCAGGAGCTGTTTGTCGGTGTCAGTATCGGTGTCAGTGTCTACCCGGATCACGGTGCGGATGCCATTCCGCTGTTGAGCAATGCCGAAGTGGCTATGTACCACGCCAAAAATTCCGGCCGTAATCATTACTGCTATTACAGTTCTGAGCTGACTCAGGCCGCCAATGACCGCCTTGAGCTTGGCTCGCAGCTGCGCCAGGCACTGAAAAAAGAAACCGAACTGGAATTGTGGTTTCAGCCGCAGATGGATGCGCGCAGTGAACGGCTGATCGGAGCTGAGGCGCTGATCCGCTGGAATCACCCGCAGCAGGGGCTGATTTTTCCGGATCGTTTTCTGCCGGTGGCCGAGGACGCCGGTTTGATAACTGCACTGGATTACTGGGTACTGCAGAGTGCCTGCTGTCGTTTGGCTCAGTGGCAGTCGCGGGGTTACGATCCCATTGTGCTGGCGGTAAATATCACGCAACCGACCTTTATTTCCGGTGGTCTGGTGGAACACCTGTCGGCGTTGCTGAAATATTACCGCCTGAATCCTAAGTGGCTGGAGCTGGAAATTACCGAAGGTGCGCTGCTGAAACCGACCCCCGGTGTGATGAACACCATCGCTGGCATAAAAGAGCTGGGTATTTCTCTGGCGGTGGATGATTTTGGTACCGGTTATTCGTCACTGGCGTATCTGCACCGTTACCGTGTCGATAAATTAAAAATCGACCGCAGTTTTATCAGTACGCTGGAGGACGAAGAAGAAGAGGGACGGATTATTACCCGTACCATTCTTAATCTGGCTGAGGGGCTGGGCCTTAAGGTATTGGCAGAAGGTGTCGAGACGCAGGGGCAACTTAAATTTATGCAGGAAAATGGCTGTCATACCTTTCAGGGGTATTACTTCTCAAAACCCCTGTGCCATAAAGAATTCAGCCTCTGGATCCGCTAGCGGACAGAGGCTGATCTGTGCTGAATAAGTGCTGACTTATTCAGACTGAACCCGGGGGCTCAGTTGCTTATTCGCTCAGTTGCTTATTCGTAAGTGCAGAAGTAAGCAACCTGGCCCTGAGTTTTAACGCCGAACTTCACGTTGGCAGCAACTTCAAAAGATTCGCCCTGAGCAAAGGTTTTCCACTCGGTTTCACCTGGCAGCAGAACGTCCATTGAACCGGACACAAGGGTCATCACTTCTTTTTTGCTGGTGCCGAATTCGTAGTCACCGGCTTCCATCACACCAACGGTGGCAGGCAGGGTTTCGGTCTGCAGGGCGATGGATTTTACGTTGCCGTCAAAATATTCGTTTACTGTAAGCACCTTGGGAGCTCCGTCTTGATGAAAAGAGCGCCGATTATACGCTTTCATGCGCGCCGGGCAATCGGTCGCCGTACTGGCCTATTGTTGTCCGTCGGGCGACAGGAATGACAGTTCAGCTGCACGGCCTTCAGCTGGCAGCGCTGATGCGCAGCGGCAGAATGATGGTGAACTCGGTGCCCTGGCCCGGCGCACTGGTAACAGACACACTGCCTTTCAGCTGATTAATGATCAGATCCTGAATGATAAAGGCGCCCAGCCCGCTGCCACCATGATCAGGCCGGGTGGTAAAGAAGGGATTGAAAACGCGCTGACACACTTCTTCTTTCATGCCCTGACCATCATCACGGAAGACAATAACGGCGTTGTCCTCACGCTCTGACACTTCAATGGTGATATGGCCCGGGTGATTGCGGTCATCCTGCTCCGCGGGAAAGGCGTGGGTGAGTGAGTTCATCAGCAGATTGGTGATTACCTGCGCCAGTGCGCCCGGATAGGTTGTGGTTATAACCGACTGGCTGCATTTCAGCTCCACTTCCACAGGGCGGTATTTATAGCCCGGGCGCAGCGAGGTAATGATGCTGTTGATGTAGTCACAGAGTTCGAAATCACGCTTCTGTTCGCTGGCCTGATCTACCGCCACCTGTTTGAAACGGGTGATCAGATCTGCAGCGCGGCGCAGGTTTTCGGCGGCGATACTGATGCCTTCACTGGAGTATTCAACGTATTCGTTGAAGTGGTCGCGGCTCAGGCGGTTCTGGTTAAACAGGGTTTTCAGTTCTTCCAGCTGTTCTTCCATGGCACTGACGGCCGTGACACTGATGCCCAGCGGCGTATTAATTTCATGGGCCAGACCAGCAACAATGTCGCCCAGAGCTGCGTGTTTCTCCATATCAACCAGCTGTTTCTGCGTCAGCTTCAGAATACGCAGTGATTCGGTGACTTCGCGGTTTTTCTCTGCCAGCTCGGCGGTGCGTTCCACTACTTTCTGTTCCAGAGTGGCGTTCAGCTCTTCTGACCGGCGTTTTTCTTTCTGCAGTTCTGTGTTGGTACGGTTCAGCCGGCCGGTAAATTCCACCACCTGTTTTCCCAGACGGTTGAAGGTATCAATGATCTGGGTGAATTCGTTACGGGATTCGGTATTGAGTGGCGAAAAGGTAATCTGACCACTGCCGCTGTCAAAGCGGATGGATGTGCGCAGCGCCGTCAGAATGCGGTCCAGCGGGCGGAAAAGCAGTTCAAGGGTGATCAGCATAATGGTTACAAAGGCGATCACCAGAATGGTGTTTACCATCATGGTTTTTGACAGGGTGCCTTCAACCAGATCGTACAGTTCTTCCTGCGGAATGCAGACCGCCAGAATCAGACCGGTGCGGGAGCGCGCAGCGTACAGGTAGTCACCATTGTCGGTCGGTAGCTGCTGCACGCGCATGCTGCTGTCGAGGCGGGCAAACGGATCAATCATGGACAGGCGGCTGTCACCCAGATATTCATTCATGCGCGGTGAGTAGAGTATGGGCTTGCTGTCCTGCGTGACTTTCATATTCTGCAGGCTGCCCATCACCTGGGGCAGTGCCCAGTCGACACTGGCGACGCCCAGCAGTTTCTGGTCATCATCGTACATCGGAGAAACCACTTTCATGGTCCATTGTCCGCTCTCGTTGACGTAGGGCGCGGTCCAGTAAAAATAGTCGGGGCGGTGCTCGGTGCGCGGCCAGTTATCCGGTATGCCAAGCTGATACCACCAGGAGCTGGCGTATCCGGCTTCGTAGTCCCAGGTAAACGACAGGCCAATATCGCTGCGGAATACATAGGCGCCGATAAATTCTTCATCAGGGGAGAGGGAGTAGGGCTCGTACCAGACGCCACCACCCACGGCATCAGGAAAAGACGCGAAGGTACGTAACAGCAGGCGCTGCAGTTTATTGCGGATATCCTGCGCCTGCTGTTCATGGTGGTATTCGCCGAAATGCTCACCACCACGGGCCAGACCGGCGGCGGTGCGTTCCATCTGCGACGACAGTGCGTCCATCTGGCTGACCGTGGCTTTCAGCGATGCCATCACCTGGGAACGGTTGAATTCGACGATGCCTTCATGGGCGCGCTGGTTATAATTCAGCAGCAGAGCGGCAAACCCCATTACCTGAAGCAAAACAACTGTCAGTAAAATACGGAATTTGATACTCATACTGCGGCAACGGCTCCTGCATAATTGCTTATTCAGTCTTTACAAGATTAGCACCTGCGCTGCCTGCGGCGTAGCGATAATCGGCAATGCTGCCTGGCTGACAGGCCGGTTTCCGGGGTGATCCAGAAGGATTTTACGTATCAGGTGGAAGCGGCTGATACCAGTGTGCGGCCAATGTACCTGTCCTAACTGTCGGTCAGCGGTAATATCACAGAAAAACCTGCCTGGATGGACAAAATTCACGCGACATAGCATTTTCTTTCCTGTATAGTCCGCGACCCCTTTCAAGAATTGATGAGTCGGGCCCCGCCGTGTAAGCAAACGCGAATGAAAAGCAGCTGGCTTTTCGGAACGGCAACGCCCTTCCTTCCTTTGCACACAGGTACAATATGTCCGATACAAACTCTACAGGCTTTGCGAGCCTGGGTCTTCCTTTTCCTGTTCTCCGTACTCTGGAGGAACTGGGTTACGAAGCACCATCCCCAATTCAGGCCAACAGCATTCCTCCTCTGCTGGAAGGACGTGACGTGCTGGGTATGGCGCAGACTGGTACCGGTAAAACCGCTGCCTTCGCTCTGCCGCTGCTGACCCGCACTCAGGCTGACTTCAATACTCCTCAGGTACTCTGTCTGGCGCCAACCCGTGAGCTGGCGCAGCAGGTTGCCGAAGCGGTTAAAACCTACAGCAAATACATTCCGGGTATTAACGTGTCTGCCATCTATGGTGGTTCAGATTACGGCTCGCAGCTGCGTGAACTGAAGCGCGGTCCGCAGTGGGTTGTTGGTACGCCGGGCCGTGTTATGGATCACCTGCGTCGTGGCACCCTGAACCTGGCCGATATCAAGGCCGTTGTTCTGGACGAAGCCGACGAAATGCTGCGCATGGGCTTTATCGATGACGTTAACTGGATTCTGGAACAGACTCCGCGTTCACGCCAGGTAGCTCTGTTCTCGGCGACCATGCCACGTGAAATTCAGAAGGTTGCAGAAACCCATCTGAACGATCCGGTGGAAGTAAAAATTCAGGCGAAAACCACCACCAACGACCGTATCCGTCAGCGTTACTGGTTTGTTGGCGGCGTGCATAAAAACGATGCACTGATGCGTATTGCTGAAACCGAAGACTTCGATGCCATGATGGTGTTCGTACGTACCAAACAGGCAACTGAAGAAGTATCCGATTTTATGTCGGCCAACGGTTTTAAATCCGCACCACTGAACGGCGATATTCCGCAGGCTCTGCGCGAAAAAGCGGTAGAAAAGCTGAAAGCCGGTCAGCTGGATATTATTGTTGCGACTGACGTTGCAGCCCGTGGTCTGGACGTTGAACGTATCAGTCACGTTATTAACTACGACATTCCGTCAGACACCGAGTCTTACGTACACCGTATCGGCCGT
>NZ_DJIO01000084.1:39444-42209 GCF_002433655.1 Thalassolituus sp. UBA6592
TTACGTACACCGTATCGGCCGTACCGGTCGTGCCGGCCGTAGCGGTGAAGCCATTGTGTTTGTTCGTGGTCGTGAAAAACGCATGCTGCGCGACATCGAAAAAGCAACCCGTCAGCCAATCGACGAGATGTCGTTGCCGACTGCCGAAATGGTGAACAAGAAACGTCGTGAAGGATTTAAATCTCAGATCGTGGACGCAATCCACTCCGAGAAAAATCAGGAATTCCGCAATATTATTGAAGAAGTTCTGAAAGAAAATCCGCTGGATGCACTGGATGTGGCAGCCGCTGTTGCCAGCCTGCTGCAGGGCCAGAAACCACTGTTTATCGACGAGAAAGCCGACAGCCGTATGAACAGCCGTCGTGAAGAACGCGGTGACCGTCCGGAGCGTGGCGAACGTCGTGAGCGCGGCGAGCGTTTTGAGCGTGGCGAACGTCCTAAGCGTGACCGTGGTGCCAGCAAAGAGCTGCCACAGGCACACGCGAAAGCACTGAAGGGTCATCCGGAAGTGGATATGGAGCGTTACATGGTCAGCGTTGGTTATGACGACGGTCTGAAGCCAGGTAACCTGGTGGGTGCTGTTGCTAACGAAGCTGATCTCGATAGTGAGTACATTGGCCACATCGAAATTTTCGACAACTTTGCTGTGGTTGATCTGCCGGAAGGTATGCCAGCGCCGGTAATGAATAAACTGAAGAAAGCCCGCGTCTGTGGCCGCCCTCTGGAAATCAAACCGTACAAAGCGGCTGACGTTCCGGAAGACGGTGGTCGTGGTGGCCGTAAGCCTGCGGGTGGCCGTCCGGCTTTCAAGCCAGGCGCTGGTCGTGGAGCAAAAGGTCCGTCTGACCGTGGTCCTAAAAAACCACACCGCGGTAAAAACGAAGGCCGCAGCGAAGGTCGTGCCCGTCAGGGATAATGATCTGAACTGAACTTCAGAAAAAAGCCGGTTAAGAATTTCTTAACCGGCTTTTTTATGCAGTTTTGCACTGGCCTTAATGACCAGCGGCAGTGGAGGTTCAATCCGGATTACATCGAATAGCAACGTTTCAGTTCGGTAAAACTGTAGTAGAAGCTGTTATCGGCTATTGGCTGACAGGCAGTTTTAAATGCCTTCTCCTGCTCGTTGTAGAGCATTCTTACCAGTATCTGGTTTTCTGCATTGCGGAATACATCCCACTGTACATTACCGGCCATAGGCGCGACGTCTTCACCACGCCATGGGTTGTTTGCACGGGTGTAGAGCTGGCCGTCACTGAGCGGCTGATCACTGCCCGGCAATTGCAGGTAGGTAGTGAACGGCACCAGTGTTTCGGCATGAGCAAAACGCGCAACGAGAGAGTATTCGCTGTCACCCTGCTGAACGTTTGCTACCCGCTGGAAAAAATCCTGCACCAGTGGACGGGCCATACGGTAGGTGATATCCCGGCCTTTAAAAGCAGGGCCTTTGGCATAAAAATCCTCAGCATCCATCACATAAGACAGCCATTGTGTTTGCTCCGGCGTAAAGTATTTGCGGAAGTCCCACGGCTTGTCTCCGGCTTCATCCGGCATGCCCAGTGCAATCTGATACAGATTAAACAGCTGCAGCATGGCGTCCACATCGTTATAAACTTTCACTTCAGTTTCATCCGGGCGACTGTAACTGTGTTTGCCGGCGGCCAGCTCATCGATAAAAGACGGCGTGTATATCTGACTGAGGACATCGCGGGCGATGCTGTGCATGTGCTCAGAATAAAACAACGTATCAAAGACGCTCAGCAGCTGCGGATCGGATTCTTTGTAATCCTGATAGTCACGGTTTTCTGGCTGCTTATGAAAATACAGGGTTTCAGGATTGGCGACGGGAGCTGATATGACCTGCTGCAGGGCCGGATTGGCTTCTGTCAGCCCATGACTGAATGCCAGGCCACTGTCTTTCGCCCGTTGTTTACCGGAATATTCGACCAGAATTTCTTTGTCAGCCTGCTGCTGAAACAATGTCTTATTGCGTTCCGCCAGACGTTGACCGATGCCTGCATGTTCAAGCTTGCCGAGCTCTGACAGGTTGCCGTAGCCCATAGCAATGTTGGCATCCATCATGCGCTGAATTTCACTGCCCAGCGCCTTTCCGGCTGCCGTCAGTTGGTTCTGCTGTTGCGCCGATTGCCAGATATTAAGGCTGATATGGTCGTATTTGGGGCTGGAAAGTCCGCGTGAACCATGGCGGGCAAGCAGTTCAGAAAAGACCAGCGCATAGCCTGTGGGCGGCTGCTGATAATCGGCCGCACTGGCTGCGGGTGTGTAAACAGCTTTGGTGGCGTATTCGTATGTGTCCTTGTGGCCTGTTGTCTGAGTTGATGTCGGAGCAGTAACAGAGCAGCCGCTGCTCAGGCCTATCATTAACACTGTGGGCAGAGAGTATTTCACCAGATATTCCTCGTGCTATGGCACATTTAAGTGGAACAGTTAAATGGAACAGTTAATAAATTGATTTGTATATCAATATTGAATGCAGACGATGCTAGCACGCTGAAACAGCGTTTAATGCAGACTGTGAGAAAACGGACTGAGCTGAAAAAACCCTTTTTGTCAGGAACTTTCAATTGCGGAAATAACCCGATTACCACTCGCTGGTGAAAACCTTTGTTTTATCAGGAAGGGTAAAATAACGTGTATAAACGGCTTTTTTTCATAATTTTGAAATAGTAATAACTGTCAGCGCATCTCTGTTTGTTGCGTCAATTGATGATTAATATATTAATAGGTGTGCTGAGGTGTGCTGAGGT
>NZ_DJIO01000029.1:0-11899 GCF_002433655.1 Thalassolituus sp. UBA6592
AGGGGTTCGAATCCCCTTGGGGATGCCATCTCTGATCTGCTCAGAAACAGATCAAAGAGAGCGTAAAATAAGTCGGCTATGCCGGCTTTTTTTATGTCTGCGATTTACCCTTCCTTCAATATCACTTTTATTCTTTTCCCGGTAATGAGTTTTACCTGCGGTCTGCGGTGTCTTCCTGTACGGGGCCGATACAGCGGCGGACAAACCGGTTACAATGCCGCTTTCTCTGGCGGACAGCGTTATGATTCAGCTTACAAATTCAGTGCGGGAACGTGCCCGCAGTATCCGTCTGGTGGTTTTCGATGTTGATGGCGTTCTCACCGATGGCACGCTGACCTATTCTGCTGATGGCGAGCAGGTTAAGCACTTCAATGTCAAAGACGGTGTCGGCATTAAACTTCTGCAGACCTACGCTATCCAAACCGCGATTATTTCCGCGAAAGATTCTGCGCCATTAAGCCGCCGCGCACGCGATCTGGGTATCCGCCATTTCTTTCCGGGTACCAAAGATAAATGGGCGAAATTATCGGAGCTTATGGCTCAGCTCAATATTGATGCGGAAGATGTCTGTTACGTCGGTGATGACGTCATTGATCTGAAAGTAATGAAGCGGGTTGGTCTGGCGGTAGCACCGGCCGATGCGTTCTGGATGGTGAAAGACAATGCTCAGTTTATTACTGCAGCAGCCGGTGGCAAAGGCGTGGCACGGGAAGTGGCCGACGCAATTTTAGGCAGCCGTATGTCACTGGAAGAAGCTTATATTAAGGCGATGTTACCTGAGTTTGAGGAATCGCCTGAGTTCAGGAGTATGAAAAAATGAAAATTCTGATCACCGGTGCCGCCGGTTTTATTGGTGCTTTCACCAGCAAGCAATTTGTCGAGCAGGGGCATGAGGTTATTGGTATCGATAACCTCAACGATTATTACGATGTGTCATTGAAGCACGGTCGACTGGAGTGGCTGAATCAACTGGACGGTTTTCAGTTTATTCAGGTAGAGCTTGCTGACCGCGCGGCTGTCGAGGCAGTTTTTGATAATCACGAATTTGATCGTGTCGTGCATCTTGCGGCCCAGGCCGGTGTACGTTATTCCATCAGTAATCCGCATGCCTATGTCGACAGCAATCTGATTGGTTTTGTGAATATTCTGGAAGCCTGTCGTCACAATGAAATTGAGCATCTGGTGTATGCGTCATCCAGCTCGGTTTACGGCTTGAATACGCACATTCCTTACAGCACATCGGACCGGGTTGATCATCCGGTATCCCTGTATGCGGCGACGAAAAAATCCAACGAATTAATGGCGCATACCTATTCACACCTGTACGGTCTGCCAACCACGGGTCTGCGTTTCTTTACCGTATACGGTCCGTGGGGACGCCCGGATATGGCGTACTTCAGCTTTACCCGCGACATTCTTGCCGGTAAAACCATTAATGTATTTAACCACGGTAAAATGCAGCGCGATTTCACCTACATTGACGATATCGTCGAAGGTGTTACCCGTATTACCCAGAAAATTCCGCAGGGTGTTGCCGGCTGGACGCCGGAGAGTGGCGACGCCAGCCGCAGTTCCGCTCCGTATAAAATTTATAATATCGGTAACCACAACAGTGTTGAGCTGGGTACCTTTATTGAAACCATCGAGCAGGCGCTGGGTAAAGAAGCCGATAAAAACTACATGGAAATGCAGCCAGGTGATGTGCTGGCTACCTATGCCAACGTTGATGATCTGAGTGCCGATGTTGGCTTTGCGCCAAACACGCCGCTGGCGGATGGTATTGGTAAATTCGTTGAATGGTATCGCGATTTTTATAAGGTGTGATGACGGATGTCTGACTACAAAATTGTTATTCCGGCGCGTTACGGCTCCAGTCGTTTACCAGGTAAGCCGCTGATTAATTTATGCAGCAAACCTATGATTCAGCATGTCTGGGAGCGGGCGCAGGAAAGTGCCGCTGAGGACGTTGTGATTGCTACGGATGACCAGCGCATTTTTGACGTGGCCAAAGCATTCGGTGCGGATGTGGTTATGACTGCTGTCGATCACGAAAACGGAACCGAGCGTATCGCTGAGGTTGCCCGTATTAAAAACTGGGCGGATGAGACTGTGATCGTCAACCTGCAGGGTGATGAACCATTAATTCCTGAATCTCTGATTGAAGCCACCGCCGCCAGTTTGATTAATTATCCGCAGGCGGGGATGAGCTCGGTTTGTACGCCGCTGAATCATGACGGCGATGCCTTTGATCCGAACGTGGTTAAGGTGGTGCTGGACCGTGAGCAGTTTGCCATGTATTTCAGCCGTGCCTCGATTCCATGGGATCGGGATGGCTATAAAGCGCAGCTAGGGGTGATGACGGCAAAAATGCCGGTGTATCGTCATATTGGTATGTATGGCTACCGTGTTTCCTTCCTGCGTCAGTACATGGAAATGGAAGCCTGTCCGCTGGAAACCACGGAATCTCTGGAGCAGCTGCGGGCGCTCTGGTACGGCGTGAAGATTCATATGTCAGTCATTGCTGAGCCGCCAGGGCATGGCATTGACACCCCGGATGACGTCGCCCGGGTTGAAGCTCTGCTCTCCGCCGGTATCTGAATCCGGTCGCAAAAATGGCCTCTGTGTCTGCTCAGAGGTCATTTTTTTCGTTACTTTTCCCTCATCTCCCTCTATGTTGTTATTGTAAGTCGTTGAAAAATAACCATTAGAATGGTTCTGTCCGGCGATGCCGGGGGGAATCCGGAGGTGCTTATGACGTTTTCAATCTCAGAAAAACTGGGTTATGCGGGTCTGCTGCCTTTTATTATCGGCATGACGGCCGTGGTTCTTGGTTATGAGCAGGGTGAAGAATTCTTCAAACTCTACTCTCTGTTGATTCTGGCTTTTATGGCGGGTGTCTGCTGGGGTGTTGAGCAGGCAAACCCGGAAGAAATGGATGAAATTCCGCTGGAGCTGGCGATTGGCGTGTTCCTCTGGGGACTGCTGGCGTATTTCCTGCCAACCAATATTGCCTGTCTGATGTTTATGGTGGGTTTCTGGCTGCTGCTGTGGACGGAAAGTAATCCTATTTTCCGCCGCTCTTATGCTGCGTCCTATCAGCGTATGCGCAACATACTGACCGGTGCGGTGACTGTGATTAATATCGCGGTGTTTGTCGCGGTACATTAATCAGACAGAACGGAGCAGTGAAGAAAACGCCCGGTTAGCAGAAAAAAACACCCGGTACAGATGCCTGTCCGGGTGTTCTCTTCAGCGGGTATTCTCTTTTCACTCAAACTAGATGCGCAGGCGGCGGGTTTCCCGTGACAGGCGGGCGGAGCGCCACCATTCCTGATACTGATCCTGCAGGCGGGCGACACGGACGCGGTCATTCAGGCTGGCTTTCACCCCCATGCGATCCATGCTGATCCAGCAATACGCTGGCATGATGACCAGGGTATCTTTCAGTCCGGAATACACTTTCAGCTCAATGCGGCTGCTGATGCGCTGTTGCAACTGAATCAGCGGGTGATCGGCAATACCGGAGTACTCCTCGTTAATGATAATGCGCATGCTGCGCTGGCGGGCGCCACGCAGATAGCGGGTGAAACAGCTGAGCGTTGACGCATCGGACCAGACCGGCAGGGCGAGGTCAGTGATGGCGATATTAATCGCTGCTGGTCCGTAACTGCTGATGATCTGCAGCAGCCCCTCTGCGGAGGCTCTGGGGTCAAGACGGTAATCGGTATTGTCCCGGCCGGGCACGAACGTGTCGGACAGGCTGCCGCTGCGTGCCAGGTGTTTGATCATGCGCACGTGTGGAATGCCTGCATCCATGTTGAATGCCGGTTCCGGAATAAAGCCATGGCGGTGGTAAAACTGCCAGGCATGGGTCTGGGCATTGGCCTTTAACAGGCTGCCGTGGGATTCTTTACGGTAGTGATCTTCTGCAGCTTTCAGCAGGGCGCTGCCCACACCTTTGTAGCGGACTTCGGGAATAACCGCCATGCGTCCGACCTGACCGTTAGGCAATAAGCGGGCACAGCCCAGCGGATGGCCGTTGTAATGGGCGATAAAATGCACCGCGTTGATGTCTTCTGCGTCCCATTCAAGATCCTCGGGGACCTTCTGTTCGTCAATAAAGACACGCCGCCGGATGGCTTCCAGCGCCTCGCGGTGTGATCTCCAGTCAGTGACTTCAATCTCCATATTCTACCTCTGGATCGTATATAAAATGCTGTTCAATCAGAGATTTAAGCATTTTTTCGGCGTCTTCGGAATGAATTGAGGAAATTATCACTTGTGCCTCATAGCTGCGGTTGTCGGACAGCAGGCTGAGCAGAGGCTGGTCACCTGCCGGTAATAGCCACTCCTGGCCCATGGCGTAGAAGCGGCAATGGTCTTCATGGACAGAATAGGCGAAGCGGCTGAATTCAGCGCGTTTCCAATTGTCACTCTGTGCCAGTAACGTTCTGCCATCTTCTTCCAGTGCCACAGCTTCCGGCACGTGCTCGGCGTACTTGGGGTCTGTCATCAGGCGGCCAATGATCGACTGCAGGCGTTCGTCGTCACTGATGGCGTCAGTGAGCAGTTTACGCAGGCGCTGGGCAGCGGCTTTATCGATCAGGCCGGTGGATGACTGTTGGGTCAGGTCCGGATCAGCATAGCGCTGATCATCGGATGCATTGTCCATCACGTCATCGAATACCAGTGGTGCCAGTTCGGTCAGAGCCGGTGCGCGGAAACCAATACTGTAAGTCTGGCATTCGCCGCGGGCTATGCCCCAGTGGGCCAGTGCTGGTGGCAGATACAGCATGTCACCTGGATTCAGTACCCAGCGATCGCTTTCTTCAAAGTTTTCCAGAATGCGGATCTTCGGGCCTTTCATAAATGGTGTGTCTTCGCCACACATCTGGCCTGTGCGCCATTCGCGCTGACCTTCGGCCTGCAGCAGGAATACATCGTACTGGTCATAATGTGGGCCGACGGAACCGCCGTCGGTGGCGTAACTGATCATCAGATCGTCGATACGCCAGCCGGGAATAAAACGGAAATATTCGAGCAGGTCGGCGGCTTCCGGAATCCACTGGTCAACACCCTGAATCAGCAGGGTCCATTTGTTTTCCGGTAACTCCAGATAATCGTCTTCGGTGAAGGGGCCTTTGCGGATCGACCAGGGGCCGTCTTTGCCTTCTTCTTCGACGATGCGAGATTCAATTTCCTGTTCCAGTGACAGCCCCGCCAGTTCCTGTGACGACAGCAGGGGTTCGAAATCCGCCCATGCGTTACGGATTAATACCGGTTTTTTGTGCCAGTAATCACGCAGAAATTCTTCAATCGACAGCTCACCGAGAACATGCATAAACGTACTCAACTTAGTGGGAACAGATAAATGGAAACAGAAAACAAAAAAGCCTCCCGCAGGAGGCTTTCAGGGGCATTACAGAATAGGCGAAATCAGACGTTTTTAGCCTGATCTGCGGCATTACCGATGTAATTAGCCGGGGTCATGGCATTCAGCTCATCTTTCGCTGACTGTGGCAGCTCGAGGGAGGCAATAAAGTCGCCCATGGCGTCTTTGGTAATGGCTTTGCCGCGGGTGAATGCTTTCAGTTTTTCGTATGGCTGTTCGATGCCGTAACGACGCATCACAGTCTGTACCGGCTCCGCCAGCACTTCCCAGGCGCTATCCAGATCCTGTGCGATACGGGCTGCGTTCACTTCCAGCTTGCTGATGCCTTTCAGTGTCGCCTGATAAGCGATCATGCTGTAGCCCAGACCCACACCCATGTTACGCAGCACGGTGGAGTCGGTCAGATCACGCTGCCAGCGGGAGATCGGCAGCTTCTGTGCCATGTGTGTCATAACGGCATTGGCAATACCCAGGTTACCTTCGGAGTTTTCGAAGTCGATCGGGTTAACCTTGTGCGGCATGGTGGATGAGCCCACTTCGCCAGCAATGGTTTTCTGCTTGAAGTAGCCGTTAGAAATGTATGCCCAGATGTCGCGGTCAAAATCGATCACGATGGTATTGAAGCGGGCAATTGCGTCGAACAGTTCAGCGATGTAATCGTGTGGTTCGATCTGAGTCGTATAAGGGTTGAAGGTCAGCCCCAATGAGGTGACGAAGGTTTCTGCGTTGGCAGCCCAGTCGATGTCCGCATACGCTGACAGGTGTGCGTTGTAGTTACCGACAGCACCGTTGATTTTGCCCAGCAGATCGACGGCGTTGATCTGTTTGATCTGACGCTCCAGACGGGCAACCACGTTGGCCATCTCTTTACCCAGCGTGGTTGGCGATGCGGTCTGACCATGAGTACGGGACAGCATTGGCAGAGCGGCATGCTCGTGGGCCAGCTTGCGGATATCGTCGGCGATTTTCTGCATCACAGGAACAACCACGTCACGGCCGGCTTTCAGCATCAGACCATGAGACAGGTTGTTGATGTCTTCGGAGGTGCAGGCGAAGTGCACAAACTCGTTGACTGCCATCAGCTCGTCGTTACCGGCAAACTTCTCTTTGATGAAGTATTCCACGGCTTTTACGTCGTGGTTGGTCGTCGCCTCAATGGTTTTGATGCGCTGCGCATCTTCTTCGCTGAAGTCAGCGACGATGCTGTCCAGCTGTGCATTGGCTGCCGCTGAGAACGCCGGTACTTCGGCAATGCCTTCGTGGGCTGCGAGACGCTGTAACCAGCGGATTTCGACTTCAACCCGTGCACGGATCAGACCGTATTCGGAGAAGACAGGGCGAAGATCGATGGTTTTACTGCCGTAGCGGCCATCAACAGGCGATACAGCGGTCAGGGCGGACAGCTCCATAGGCTTGGACATAGCGGTTCTCAACTGACTAATAGATTGAATTGCGGGTGTGGTAAAACGGCGCGGGATTGTACCGGATTTTTCCGCTGATCTCAGCTAACTTTGTGCTTAACCGGGCCGAGCGGGCGGAAATTGTTTGATTACGGCAGGTAACGGCGTATCTGGTGTGCTTTAGTAGCCCCCAATCGACACTCTGGTGCCGGGGGTTGAAGCGCTGTCACAGAAGGGTATTTCTGCGAGCGCTTGACAGGCGTGTTGCTGGTGTTTTTGCGGCGGCTGTTGTCAGCCGCAACTATTTTCCAGCTACGGCTATTTTTCAGCTGCTACTACGCTGAACTCGACCAGAATTTCCGGGCGGGCCATGCGCGCTTCAACACAGGCACGGGCTGGTTTGCCCACTTCTGCAACCCAGGCGTCGTATACCGCGTTCATGGCGGCGAAGTCTTTCATGTCACGTACGTAGATGGTGATGGACAGCAGGTGATCGCGGTCACTGCCGGCGTCAGCCAGTAAGGCATCAATCTTGTTCAGGCAACCCTGCGTCTGTTGTTCGATGGTGACGTGCTCGTCATCACAGGCGGTCTGACCGCACAGATAGATGGTGCCGTTATGTTTAACGATACGGCTCATGCGCTGGGTGCTTTGCTGGCGTTCAATCTGGCTCAAAAGATCTCTCCGTTGGAATCTGAATGTGTGGCGGCCATCAGTTGGCAATGGCACCTTTATTAACGCCTTCAAAAGCTTTTACTTCTATATCCTCCGTGGGGTATTTGCCACGGATTTCCGACGCCAGATGAGCGGCGATAAACTCAACTGTGGTGTCAGTCTGCATAAGATAGCAGGCGCGTTGCGGCAGGCTGAGGCTGAACTCACCCTGTTGCGAGCGGTAGGCGAAGTGGATTGTGTCATCGGTTCGTACGCTGATGTCTTCTTCACTGCCCAGATAAATATCAGCAAACTGTTCTGCCCATTCGGCTTCCAGACTTTTATCGCGGCTGCCGGCGCGCCAGATTTCAATGCGTGAACGATGGCCGTGGGCAATACGCTGGCAATTGCCGGCGTGTTTCTTCAGACCATGGCTGTAGTGGTAATACGCGCCCTGAATATCCTCAGGGGCGAACAGCAGTGTCAGCTGATCGACATTCACCGGGAAAAATTCGCGCAGTTGTTCGCGGCACCAGTCCGCGACTGAATCCGTGGTAATGGCGTCAGCATCGACCAGAGCCACGGCTTCGCGTGGTGCTTCCATGGTCAGTACTTCACCGGATTCATAACGCCAGCTGAGGGATACCCGCTGTTCATCACCACTCAGGGTCAGTGCCGGAGAGCGCACCGGCACCAGCAGGCGGTGATCCAGTTCGTCGTCCAGCCAGTTGCGCAGGGTTTTCTTAACGATACCGAAATCGCACACCATGCCCTGATCATCCAGAGCTCCGTCCAGAATCGCCGATGCCCACCAGGTTTCGCCAACCAGACCGCGACGGCTGTCCAGGTAGCTGAAATCGACGTTGGTCAATTGATCGACAAATAATTGCATTGAAACTCCGGAGTTCTGGCGGACAAATTGTGCTGGCCGGGTCTGGCCCGGGCGATGAGGCGCGCATTCTAACGGAATTCGGCGCTGCAGGGGTAGGGGCTGAATGTATGGCTTTGTGTCCGCTGGCAGTTATCTCTGCTGGCTGCAACCTGTGCCGTCGCGCTTGTTGGCGGTGTGGTCGCGGGGATGGGTGCTGTGCCGTCGCGGGCGAGGGGGCAGGGTGGGTGTTGGGTTGGCGTTGGGTTGGCGTTATTGGTGCGACCGTGGAACCGGCTTTACCACTGGTGGTCTATGCAAATCCTTACGCTGACGACTATCAAGCGGGCGAAAGCCTGTTATCATGGTCGCCATTTTTACAGTAAGCCAATACGGGCTTGGAATCAGGAAAAGCGAATATCCTTTTATGACCATCAACAAAGCCATGTCGGCTTCACTGCTGACGCCGCTGCTGCTGGCCGGCGTCATCAGTGGCTGCAGCAACGGTTCATCCTCTTCATCCAATATTTCATTTTATGTGCAGGCCGGTCAGGAAGACATTGAAGAAGGTCTGGTGCGTGTCGTCTCCGCCGAAGGTGGTCAGCTCAGCCGTGATGCTGAAGGTCGTCTGTCCGGTACGGAATATGTGACTGACGAACAGGGTGAGGTCAATCCGCGCGCTGCTGCGGCTGAGATTTATTACTTCGAACTGCTGGGTCACGTCGCTGAAGAAGACACAGGTGTTGAGCCAACCACGGTTCGCTGTCAGTGGGCTGCTGGCTGCACCGCCGGTGGATCTGATTATTCCTTTGGTGCCGATGTCGCCCGTATTGATGGCCTCGGCTGGCGTGCGGTTGCGTATGATATCAGCAGTGGTGAGCGGGTTCGTCTGACTCCGCTGACCGATCTCGCTGCTCAGCTGGCATTTGATTATGTCTACGATGAGGGTCAGTCCGCCTGGACTGCCACCGGTTACTACTCGCCGTATTCTGTTGAGCAGAGTATTTCTCAGGTATCACAGATCTTCGGTATCGACAGTGTCGAATCCCGTGAGCCGACTGATCTGACCGAACTGAGCCGCGTCGCTGACAGCAGCAGCGCTGATACTGTATACAGCATTCGCTACGGCGCCTTAATCGCCGCCTGGTATCACCTGAGCGAAAGTTACAGCGGTGATTTTGCTGCGGATGCGGCCGCTGAATTCAGCGCTAATGCCGGTCAGATGACAGAAGCTGATGACGGCAGTGCGGTCCTCACGCTGCAGGCACTTTATTCCGCCGCGGTTGAAAACCTGGAGCAGATTGCGGCCAGTGAAAATATATCCGGTACCGCGCTGACGTCAGCGATCTCTGGTCTTAATCAGGATATTGCGTCTCTCAGTCTGACTTCTCCGGCAACGCTGACCAGCGTGCGTCCGGCAACGCTGGAAGAGTTATTCGGTACCAGCGATCTGGAAGATCTGCAGCTGGGTCTGAGTCGTGCTAAGGCCTTTGTACAGGTACTGCGTGATTACGAAAATACGTTTTTTGAAGATGGCTATCGCGAAACCGCTGATGCCTATATGGATATGCTGAAAGCGATTGGCGAAGAGAATCAGGATGACCTGAATCTGCTGATTGATCAGTACATCGACGTTAAAGACCTCTATGTTGCGACCTATCTGCAGAACACAGGTGTCTGTGCGGATACCTCGGCTTATGCCTGGATGAGTGGCGCCAGCTGTTCCTATTCATCCGCCACTGCACAGCTGACGCTGACCGGCAGTAATGGCACCAATCTGGTGGTTACGCAGAAAGTTGCTGATGTAAACCTCACCGATGAAGAAGATGAACCGACAGAGTCGCACGCCATCGACGTACTGATTACCGGCAGCATGCGTGCCGGCGATCTGGGCTTTGTGGTGGATAACACCTACGACAATGACGATCCGGAGGACGATATTCTGTCGCCAACCGGTATCCGTATTTACTACGACAACATCGTCAGCACGCTGGTGGAAACCGATTCCGGCGCTAATGAAATTCTGGCCTACGAACTGCGCTGGTCTGATTTCTCCATCTATCGCTCAGGCCTGCCGTCTGAAGTGAATGGCACGCCGGTGACTCAGGACGATATCGAACTGAGTGGCGCTTACCGCATTTTTTATCGTGGTGTGCGTGACCCGCTGGATGATCCGCAGAATCCGGTCAGTGATCTGCGCTTCAACATTGATACCGTGGTGCTGAACGGTCGTGTGTCGGATGTCATTGGCGATGAAGATGACGACGATGACAACTACACCACTGTGTATATTGCCGCCAACGCGGAGAACGCATCGGATTATTATCCGGAGAAAGAGTGGACTTCGTTCAATGGCTTCTTCACGCCGAACGCCGCTAACGGCTATGCCGAAGGTTCTGTGCAGGCGGATCTGGCAACCTATGAGCGCGGTAGCCAGACCATTTCCGGTCAGCAGGTGGATTACCTTGATGTGAAACTTATGGTCGATGGCGTGGCGCTGGAAGATTCCGCCCGTTACCGCTTCTATCCTACGCAACTGCGTGAAGACGATACCGATATCAACCGCGATGATGAAACCGACGATCTGGTTTCTGTCTTTGATATCGAGATCTGTGAGCTGGAATACAATAACGGCAGCTGGAGCGTGGGTACCTGTGATCCCAAGCAGCGTCTGTTCGGCGAGCGTGATACTGATCAGGCCATTAATGATCTGTGGGAAGCCGGCGCCTTCTCCCGTGTGACTGTGCCGGGTCGTGGCGAATACTTCATTACCTGGAGCGCATCTGCCGGCAGTGATGGCTGCTATGTTCTTGATCCACTGACCAGCGGTACGCTGGATGGAACCCTGTACGAGCCAATGGTTCTGGGTCTGAGCAGCGCGCGCTTTACTGCGGAAACCATTCTAGAAGATCAGCCGGATACGGCGTTTGATATTCTGGTGAATGCCCGTACCGCGGACCGTTATACGTTAACTGCGGCTCTGTCCCATGATTATTCAGGACTGTCGACTAACGGCGATATTTATTACGGTACCGGTTCCCGTCTGGACCGTATCCTGGTGTCCTACGATACCGACTCTAACTATGGCGTAACCGGTAGTCTGGAAATCTACAAAGACGGCGTGTCGCTGACGCTGGATCCGGGTACTGCCAATGAAGAAACTGATGTGGTCGACAGTACGCTGGGGCTGACTCTTAACCGCCAGTACACCTCTTCGCCAATGCCATATCACTATGTGACGGATGAAGAAGGTAACTACGATATCTGTGTGACCGATAACATCGCTGAAAATGCGGTAGAAACGCTGGAAGGCGCAGTGTATTACCTGACGTTCCGTGGCGTGGTATACGGCAGTATTCAGGAAGAAAATGGCGTGTGGGTGATCCGCTACATCGACGGTTCTTTCGAAACCCTCTGATGTCATGCCGGTTTGAGCACCAGACGGAAAAAAGCGGCCATTGGCCGCTGCTGTCCCACAGTTTAAAACAGATATTTTTACAGACGGCTTTTAATGTCGCAAAGCCTTATGCCTCTTGGGGGAACTTATCCCCCGGGCCGGCAAGGCGCCCCCCAGCTTTTCGCTTT
>NZ_DJIO01000086.1:0-7225 GCF_002433655.1 Thalassolituus sp. UBA6592
TTGAGTCGGCTTTTTTGTGTCTGAAATCGGGGTTCCTGCGCAGGATGGTGCTGTCTTTTCTATTTTTCCTGTCTTTTTACCATTCCTGAATTCCTGATCATCTGGCCCCGGTGTCTTTAAACCTGTCCGCTCTGTCTGTGGATTTTCCTTTCAGCTGTCATTGATATCTCCTTCTGCTGTTCAGGTATTTATACCGTTATCTTTCAATTGCTCCCGGTTTTTAACACGGAGATGACAAAAGCTGCCATGGAGGATAGGGTTGTCGGCAGCAAACGGAGTATTTATGGCAAAGCAAATTCTGATTACTGGTGCGGGTCGTCGTCTGGGGAAGTTACTGGCTGAGCACTATCTTGCTCAGGGCTGGAAAGTGATCGCCCATTACAATAGTGCTTGTGAGCTGGCTGAGCACGATGCGCTGACGGTTATTCAGGCGGATCTGGCGGACCCGGCATCGGTTGGCGGTCTGTGTGCAGCGCTGGCGGAAATCGGTCCGTTGGATGCACTTATTCATAACGCTTCCTGTTTTGTTCCGGACAGGGCAGCAGAAGACCTGGTAGCGCATTTTGATCAGCACTGGCGCGTGCATGTCGCGGCACCAGCGCAGATTACGCAAGCGGTTGCCGGACAATGGGCAGAGAATGCCGCCATGATCAGCATCAGCGACATCTATGCTGATATTCCTAATCAGCGCTTCTCCGCCTATTGTGCGTCCAAGGCCGGTTTGCAGAACTGGTCATTAAGCATGGCGCAGCGGCTGGCGGGAAAGGTGCGGGTTAACGTGATTCAGCCTGGGCCAATTCAGTTTCTGCCTGAGCATGATGAGGCCTACCGGGAGATGGTGTTGTCGCAGTCATTGATCGGCAGGGAGTTGGGTTATGAAGCAATTACACAGGCCTGTGATTACCTGCTGTCCGCGCCTGCGGTCAGTGGTACGGTGATGCGAGTCGACGGTGGGCGTTTTGTTGCCAACCGTTACGATCAGACGTTTTCTTCCTGACGCCAGTACTGTTGCACTTCCTGATAGTAGCTTTCTTCCAGACTGGCGCTCAGGCAGTCACTGCTGGTGGCGCCGGCGCTGAGAATATCAATATCTATGGTGCGGTCTTTGACTTTTCGTGCCGGGGTTTTCGCTTCCCGGCCATGGCGGGATTCGATCGCCAGCAGATTTTCTTTTAATTCGTTTTCGTTAAAGTCGCTGGCCAGAACAACCAGCTGGTTGGTGAATGTTCCGGTAAAAGTGTCACCGACTGTGGTTGTTTCAATCGCTGGCGATACGCGTAATACCCGGCCAAGCGTCGACAATTCTTCCCGTGCGGATGGGATGTGAATCTCAGGTGAAATATTACTGCCGAGTCCCAACAGATAGTAACGTGAATAGCCCTGCATAAAATCCCTGAAAAACCGTATAAAAATTAAGAAAATATCTGGCTGAACTGCTCTTAGGATTCCGTTCAGGCCGCATTTAGTCAAGTCTCATCGTCTTAAAGTCTGAAATTAAATCGACGGGGTTGCCAATATTCCTGCCCCGCGCTTTATTGCCCAAAAGCAGATTTCATGGAGGAAATCTTATGGATTTAGTTTCCGCGTTTTTTCTTGCCGTTATTTTATTAACCGCTTCATATTCTGTTTGTGCTCAGTCTGTTGCGGATATCGTTGCAATCGCCAGCAGTACAAAATACAGCCCGCCGGCATTAATGCTTGCCCGGTCTTATCGCAAGGGAATGGCGGTTAACGGTTACCTGATCAGTGAAAAATTCGATGGTGTACGCGCTTATTGGAATGGGCATGAATTTTTGACCCGGTCAGGACGTGTTGTTAACACACCGGAATGGTTCACAGCAGAGATGCCGGATCAGAAATTGGATGGTGAATTGTGGTCGGGCCGCTCTCAGTTCAGCTGGCTGTCCGGGGTTATTCGCCGCTCACAGCCAGATGACAGCGATTGGCGCAACATTCGTTACGTGGTGTTTGATCTGCCGGCCAGTGATGCACCGTTTTATAAACGCTTTCAACAGATGAAATCTTTGCTGGAAAAGCGTGACCACAGCGTTCTGATGCTGGCGGAACAAACGCCGGCAGAAAGCGAAGAGCAACTTCAGATTCGGCTGCAGCAGGTTACAGAAGCCGGTGGCGAAGGCCTGATGCTGAAACGCGCAGATTCTTTGTATCAGGCGGGGCGGAGCGATGATCTGTTAAAGGTAAAAATCGCTGAAGACGATGAGGCAACTGTAATCGGTTACGTGCCGGGCGAGGGCAAATATCTGGGGTTAACCGGAGCTTTGCTCGTGCGCATGGATGATGGACGGGAGTTCCGTATTGGCAGTGGTCTGTCCGATGCTGAACGCACAGCTCCACCCTTACTGGGCAGCCGTATTACCTTTGCCTATAACGGCCTGACCAGCGGAGGCTTGCCACGCTTTGCCCGTTTTCTGCGTATTCGGCCTGAGGAGTAACGCCCGCCGTGGTAGCATATCGTTTTTATCGCCCGCACAGGAAAACTATGCCTGCCATTACCCGTCGCTCGCTGCCATCTGAATGGAATTTACCCGGCCTGCCACCTTTGTTGCAGCGTATTTATGCCGCCCGGGGCGTTACCTCAGCAGGCGATCTGGAACTGGGTTTGGGCGCATTGATTCCTTATCAGCAGATGAAAGGCATAGCTGACGCTGTGGAGTTACTGATTCCGGTTGTCACTGAAGGCAGGCGCCTGCTGGTGGTGGGTGATTTTGACGTTGATGGCGCGACCAGTACCGCATTGGCGATTCGTGCGCTGAGCATGCTGGGAGCTGCAGATGTTCAGTACCTGGTACCTAATCGCTTTGATTTTGGCTACGGCCTGTCGCCGGAACTGGTCGAAGTCGCGATTACCATGAAGCCCGATCTGATTATGACCGTGGATAACGGCATCGCTTCTGTTGAGGGTGTTAAAGCAGCGGCGGCGGCCGGAATTCCGGTGCTGGTTACAGATCACCATCTGCCCGGCGATACATTGCCGGATGCTGCCGCGATCGTGAATCCCAATCAGCCCGGTTGTCCTTTTCCTTCCAAGGCGGCCTGTGGCTGTACCGTGGTTTTTTATCTGATGCTGGCGCTGCGCGCAACTATGAAAGAGCGTGGTTTGCTGGCAGAGCCAGCACCGAATATGGGGCGTCTGCTGGATCTGGTGGCGCTGGCAACGGTCGCCGATGTTGTGCCGCTGGATCATAACAACCGCATTCTGGTGGAGCAGGGGCTACGCCGTATCCGTGCCGGTGCTGCCTGTGCTGGCATATTCGCTTTATTGCAGGTTGCCGGGCGCGAAGCTTCAAGGATTGTGTCCGCAGATTTTGGTTTTGCGGTAGGGCCGCGCCTGAATGCCGCCGGACGATTGGACGATATGTCGCTGGGCATTGAATGTCTGTTGACCGATGATCCGGTACGGGCGCTGAATCTTGCCCGTACCCTGGATGAGATGAATCGTGACCGGCGCACCATCGAGCAGGGAATGCAGGAAGAAGCGCTGAAATTTCTCAGTCAGTTCGACGAACAACAGGCTTTGCCGGTGGGCGTGTGTCTGTATCAGGCGGATTGGCATCAGGGCGTGATTGGTATTCTGGCGTCGCGTATCAAAGAAAAAGTCCACCGTCCGGTGATTGCTATGGCGGCTGGCGATGATGGGTTATTAAAAGGTTCTGCACGCTCTATTCCCGGGCTGCACATGCGTGATGCCCTCGATGAGGTGGACAAAGCAGTACCGGGTTTAATTAAAAAATTCGGCGGTCATGCGATGGCTGCCGGCATGACCATTGAGGCTTCTGGTTTCGCTGAATTTGCCCGTCAGTTTGATCGGGTCTGCCGCCGGCATCTCGATGAAGCCAGTCTGCAGGAGCAGATTGAAACCGATGGCTCACTGGATACTGCGGATTATTCGCTGGAGCTGGCGCAGCAGCTGAAGTGGAGTGGCCCGTGGGGTCAGCAGTTCCCGGAACCTGTATTCAGCGGGGTTTTTCGTATTGTGCAGCAGCGCATTGTTGGCGAGCGTCATCTGAAGCTGGTGTTGCAGCCGGACGGCAGCAATATGGTGCTGGACGCCATCTGGTTCAATATCGATGTAAAAAGCTGGCCCAATCATCAGGCGGATCAGGTGGAAGCGGTTTTTCAGCTGGATGTGAATGAGTACCGTGGTCGTCAGTCCGTGCAGTTGATGGTCAAAACCCTGCAGCTTTTATAAGCGTACAGCCGTTTTTATCAGATTTTGCGCCATCGGATTTATTAACGAAAACAGCGGTGAATTTTTCAAAGGAGAACAGGGATGCGGAAAGGAATTCTGCTGTTGTTAGTGTTTACCGGCGTAAGTCAGGCGGAAGTTTACCGCTGGACGGATGAGAAAGGACAGGTGCACTTTGGCGATAAACCTCCGGTGGTTAATGATTCTGTCGGGACTGTTGATCAGATTGATGAAAACAGCCTGACCCCAGATAACACCTTTGAGGCTCAGCATAAAAATTATCAGGGTAATGGCACTGATTATCGTGCTGTCGAGCAGCAAAGCAAGGCGGAACGCCGTGAGCGTCGTCTGCAGAAAGAAAAGCAGCAGGCCGCTGCGGATAAAAAACAGCGTCAGTGCCGTGAAGCACGTGATAATTATCGTCGTTACAATCTGATCGAAAAGCGTGCTGGGTCATTGCAGGAACTGATGAAGCAGCGCCAACAGCGTGATCGTTATAAAGATCGCATTAAGCGCTACTGTTATTAAGCGCTACTGTTATTGAAGGCAGCTATTGTAGAGAGCTGCGCGGTTTAATTGCGGCAGCTCCACTAATGCTCTAAGCAATTTGAAGCTCTGAATAATTTAATGCGCTCAGAACGTTAACGCTCTCAATACGAAGACCGGCACTGGTGACTGGCAGTGTGTAAGCCTGTATTCAGTCTTCGTGACCCAATACCTGCTGTTTAAAACGCTCACTCACCGGGTGATCGCCAATCCAGATTTTAAGCAGGGCATCGTTCAGTTTTTTACCTTTCACAGCGCCGCGCACCTGGCCGTCGATGGCAATGCGGGTTTCCTGCATCTCCGGAACCCATTCAATATAGCCCACGGTGCCTTCCACAAATTTATGATCAAACAGATTCGTCAGCTGTTGCAGGCTGTCATCCAGCTCGGCCATTTCCTGTTTGCTGATATTGATGGATAACCCGTCGTGGATGGCGTTGGTAAAACGTCGGGCACTTACGCGTGATGAGGTGACATAGAACGTCATGCGCCGGGCGATATCGGCGTCGACAATCTGTTCATCGTCGAGACCTGAATCAGCGACATAAAGCACGCCAACATAGCTTTCAACAAACCCATAAACTTTACGGATGGCGGCGCCACGCATGTTCATTTCCGGGTTGTCTTTGTTGGCAGGAATGATTTCAGGGATGTCGATGCCTTTGATGGTCACGGCATGGGCAAAAAAGGGCATTGCGATCAGAAGGATCAGCACGGAGAAGCGCTTCATAGACTTATTACCATTTATTGTTGTTTTGGATAATAGTCGCGCAAGGTTAGTGTGGAGCGGGGCAGTAATGCAAGCATTAGCAGGAAAAAATGACCCATTAAGAAAAAACCCGGCAATTGCCGGGTTTTTCAGGTCATTTACTCAGACTGGTTGGCGGGTTTTCCCCGGATCATCCAGGTGAGTTTCATCACCAGTATGTAGAACAGCGGCACGAAGAAAATCGCCAGGAACGTTGCTGCCAACATACCACCGATTACCCCGGTACCAATGGCCTGACGGCTCATGGCACCTGCACCTGTACTCAGGGCAAGAGGTGTTACACCCAGAATAAAGGCCAGCGAGGTCATGATGATCGGACGCAGACGCATACGCGCAGCTTCCAGAGTCGCCTCAACCAGTCCTTTACCCTGCTGAACCAGGGCCATGGCAAATTCAACGATCAGAATCGCGTTCTTCGCCGACAGACCGATGGTGGTCAGCAGACCAACCTGGAAGTACACGTCGTTACTCAGCCCACGGCCCGTTGCTGCAACCAATGCGCCCATGATACCCAGTGGCACCACCAGAATAACCGCGAACGGTACTGACCAGCTTTCATACAGAGCAGCCAGACAGAGGAACACAACCAGCAGCGAAATAGCGTACAGGATAGGTGCCTGCGAGCCGGACTGGCGTTCCTGATAAGACAGGCCGGTCCACTCGATACCGAAGCCTGGTGGCAGACGGGAAGCGATGGTTTCCATCGCGGCCATGGCATCACCGGTACTTGCCCCTGGCGCTGCAGCACCCTGAATGTTCACGGATGGTACGCCGTTATAACGCTCCAGCTGTGGCGAACCGAAGTCCCAGTGGGTAGAAGCGAAGGCGGTAAACGGAACCATCTCACCCTGGTTGTTACGTACATACCACTTCTCAAGGTCTTCCGGCAGCATACGTGCTGGTGCATCAGCCTGAACGTATACACGTTTCACACGGCCGCGGTCGACAAAGTCGTTAACGTAGGTACCACCCCAGGCGGTGCTCAGCGTGTTGTTTACGTCAGCAATGTTCAGACCCAGTGAGCGCACTTTCTCGAAGTCGATGTCGATGCGGAAAATAGGCGCATCCGGCATGCCGTTAGGGCGTACCTGAGACAGGACTCCTTTGAACTCATCACTGTAAGCCATGCCGATCATCATGCCCCGGGCCTGCATCAGTGCCTGGTGACCCTGGTTGTTACGGTCCTGCAGTTGAAGGTTGAAACCAGACGCTACACCCAGTTCCGGAATCGGGGGTGGGTTGATGGTGTAGATAGTCGCTTCTTTAATCTGCGACAGTGCACCATAGGCGCGGCCAATAATGGCCTGTACCGAAACATCCGGCGTGGTCCGCTCATCCCAGTGTTTGAGTTTTACGAACGACAGACCCATGTTCTGGCCCATACCGGCAAAGCTGAAACCGGAGATAGTAAAGATAGCTTCCACGCCCGGATCATTACGGAAGTGGTTCTGCATTTTTTCCATCACTTCCTGGGTACGTTCCATGGTGGCTGTTTCCGGCAGCTGCACCAGCGTAATCAGCACGCCCTGATCTTCTTCCGGCAGGAAGGAGGTTGGCAGACGCATGTAAAGCACAGCCAGAACAACCAGTACAGCAACATATACCAGCATCATGCGGATTGGACGGCTTACGGTTCCGCCCACGGCGCCGACGTAGCCGTTAGTCGCTTTATTAAAGAAGCGGTTAAACCAGCCAAAGAAGCC
>NZ_DJIO01000139.1:0-6537 GCF_002433655.1 Thalassolituus sp. UBA6592
TGCCCGGATGGTGGCGATGGTGGTGACGGCGGCTCCGTTTTTCTGGAAGCCAACGATTCCATCAATACGCTGATTGATTACCGCTATACCCGCCACTATCAGGCGCAGAATGGTCAGGGCGGTTCCAGCCGTAACTGTACCGGTGCCAAAGGTGAAGACCTGGTATTGATGGTGCCGATCGGTACCACGGCCATTGATGAAGATACCGGTGAAATCCTGGGTGATATCACCGCAGCCGGTCAGCAGCTGATGGTCGCCCGGGGTGGTTTCCATGGTCTGGGGAATACCCGTTATAAATCCAGTACCAACCAGGCGCCGACTCAGACCAAGCCCGGTCAGCCGGGGGAATCCCGTAACATCAAACTGGAACTCAAAGTTCTGGCAGACGTCGGACTGTTAGGGCTGCCAAATGCCGGTAAGTCCACTTTGATCCGTGCGGTATCGGCGGCCAAGCCAAAAGTGGCGGACTACCCGTTCACTACGCTGGTACCGAATCTGGGTGTGGTAAAAATCGAAGATCACCGCAGCTTTGTGGTGGCAGACATTCCGGGTCTGATTCCGGGCGCCTCCGATGGTGCTGGTCTGGGTACCCGCTTCCTGAAGCATCTGGTACGTACTCACCTGCTGCTGCACGTTGTGGATATGGCGCCGTTTGACGACACTGATCCTGCCGAAGCTGTGCAGGCCATTGCCAATGAGCTGGAACAGTTCTCGCCGGGGCTGGCGCAGCGTGACCGCTGGCTGGTGCTGAATAAGCTGGACATGGTGCCGGAAGAAGAGCGTGATGCCCGTTGTCAGGACGTGGTTGACCGTCTGCAATGGACCGGGCCTGTTTATCGCGTTGCGGCGATTAATAAAGAAGGTACTTTCCCGCTGTGTGGTGACATCATGCGCTACATCGAGGAGCGTCGTCAGCGTGCAGCGGATGATGAAGATTTTGCCGCTCAGATTATGGCAGAGCGTGAGCAAGTGGAAATTGAAGCCCGCGAGCACATTGAACTTCTGTCTGAGCGCCGTCGCCAGTTACGTGAGCTGGAGCAGGATGATGATGATGACGACGATGATTATGACGTCGAAGTCATTTATACCCGCGAATAAAAACATATTCTTGTGTGCTGACGGAGCAACAGACAGATCATGACAGGCGAAGTACTTACCTCACGGGCCGTGCTGAAACAGCGTAAGCGGTGGGTGATCAAAATCGGCAGCGCTTTGCTGACCAATGATGGCCAGGGGTTGAATCGCGAAGGTATGGGCGGCTGGGTAGACCAGATCGCCCGCCTGCTGGAACTTGGCCATGAAGTGGTGCTGGTTTCTTCCGGATCTGTTGCCGAAGGCATGACCCGTCTGGGCTGGAAAACCCGCCCGGATGAGGTGCATAAGCTGCAGGCCGCCGCCGCTGTCGGTCAGATGGGGCTGGTGCAGGCCTATGAAACGGCTTTTTCTTCCCATCAGCGCACCACCGCGCAGATTCTGCTGACCCATGATGATCTCAGTGATCGCAAGCGCTATCTGAATGCGCGTACTACCCTGCGTCAGCTGCTGAAACTCGGCGTGGTGCCGATTGTTAATGAAAATGACACCGTGGTCACCGACGAAATCCGTTTCGGTGATAACGATACCTTAGGTGCACTGGTTGCCAATCTGGTGATGGCCGACCTGCTGGTGATTCTGACCGACCAGAACGGCTTGTATACCGCCGACCCGCGTTCTAACCCGGATGCTGAGCTGATCACCGAAGGCCGTGCCTCTGATTCGCGTTATCTTTCGATGGCCGGTGGTGCAGGCTCACTGGGTCGTGGCGGTATGCTGACCAAGATTAAAGCAGCACGTCTGGCATCCCGTTCCGGCGCCGATACCCTGATCGTCGGCGGCCGCATTGATGATGTGATCACCCGTGTGCATCAGGGCGAGGTGCTGGGCACCTTGCTGGTAGCGGATCAGGAGCCGGTGGCTGCGCGTAAGCAGTGGATTGCCGGACACCTGCAGACTCATGGTGAGCTGGTGCTGGATGCCGGTGCGATCAAAGCCCTGCGTGACGGTGGCCGCAGCCTGTTGCCGGTTGGTGTATCGGCTGTGCGCGGTCGTTTCGAACGTGGTCAGGTGGTTGCCTGTGTAGACGAAAACGGCAATCTGGTGGCGAAAGGGCTGGTTAATTACGACGATGCTGACGCCGCAAAAATCATACGCACGGACAGCCGTGATCTGGATAAGGCTCTGGGGTATATTGCCGAGCCGGAAATGATTCACCGCGATAATCTGACGGTGCTGTATCCGCTGTAAACCGATTCTGTTTAACCGCAGTCTGTATCTGACTGCCGGTTCTGAACGCTATAACAACGAGGAATCTCATGATTGAGAACGTGAAAGTCGCTGCTCTGGATGTCAGCAATGAAGCGCCATTTACCCTGTTTGGTGGCATGAATGTACTGGAAAGCCGTGATCTGGCGATGTCCATCTGTGAACACTATGTAAAAGTGACAGAGAAGCTGGGCATTCCGTATGTGTTCAAGGCGTCCTTCGACAAAGCCAACCGTTCCTCAATTAATTCTTACCGTGGTCCGGGCATGGAAGAAGGTCTGAAGATTTTTGAAGAAATCAAAAAGACCTTCAATGTGCCACTGATTACTGACGTACATGAACCGTATCAGGCTGCACCTGTGGCGGAAGTGGTTGATGTGATCCAGTTGCCGGCATTCCTCGCCCGTCAGACCGATCTGGTGGTGGCAATGGCGGAAACCGGTGCGGCAATCAATGTGAAGAAACCTCAGTTTCTGGCGCCTCATGAAATGCGTCATATCATCAAAAAGTTTGCTGAAGCCGGCAACGAACGGGTGATGCTGTGTGAGCGTGGTTCCAGCTTTGGTTACAACAACCTGGTGGTGGATATGCTGGGTATGGATGATATGAAGTCCATGGCACCGGTTATTTTTGACGCCACGCATGCGCTGCAGCGTCCGGGCGGCCGTGCAGATTCTGCCGATGGTCGTCGCCAGCAGGCGTTCCAGCTGGCCCGTTCCGGTATGGCATTGGGTATTGCAGGTCTGTTCCTGGAAGCTCATCCAAACCCTGCTGAAGCCAAGTGTGATGGCCCTTGTGCCTTGCCGCTGGACAAACTGGAGCCATATCTGGCGCAGATGAAGGCAGTGGATGATCTGGTGAAATCCTTTGAGAAGGTAATCATCGACTGATTACGTCCGTATGGATTGAATCAAAAGCGCACAGCCTGTATTATGTGCGCCCTTAGTTGACAGGGGTGGGCCGCTTCAGCATAATCCCGCCCCTCTCAGAATTAACGAATAACCAAATTTGAGGAGCCGACTGTGGCAAATTCCGCTGGTTCTCGTAAACGCGCCCGTCAGGCTATCAAACGTCGTGCCCGTACTGTGGCTCTGCGCTCCATGGTGCGTACTTACATCAAGAAAGTACAATCCGCTGTAGCGACAAACGACTATGAACAGGCCCAGGCTGCGTTTACTAAAGCACAACCTTATATCGACAAGATGGTAAACAAAGGCATCCTGCACAAAAACGCAGCTGCCCGTACCAAGAGCCGTCTGAACGCTAAGGTATTTGCTCTGAAAGGCTGATCTCTGATCAATCTTCAGGCTACAGAAAAACCCGCTTTGGCGGGTTTTTCTGTTTCTGGGCTGAGAGTATGATCAGCCCACTCTGACATAAAGGGGCAGGAAGCAGAACATGGCCGAGTCGCCGGTTAAATCATCCACTGAAAACAGTCCGGGCCTGTTGCGCTCATCCTCCGTCGTCAGTGTGATGACTCTCGTCAGCCGGGTGTTAGGGCTGATCCGGGACGTAGTGGTGGCACAGTATTTCGGTGCCCGTGCCGACGCTTTCTTTGTCGCTTTTAAAATCCCGAATTTCTTTCGCCGCTTATTTGCCGAGGGCGCGTTCTCCGTCGCCTTTGTACCGGTCCTGAGCGAATACCGCCGGTTGCGGCCGCTGGATGAAGTACGGCTGTTGATCGCCCGGGTGTCCGGGCTGCTGGGGATGGCTCTGTTGGCTATCACCGTGCTGGCGGTGTTGTTTGCTGACTATCTGCCCTGGGTGTTTTCCCCCGGGTTTCGTGATGATCCGGCTAAATTTGCTCTGACCGGCGACCTGCTGCGTATTACCTTTCCCTATCTGCTTTTTATCTCGCTGACGGCGTTTGCCTCCAGTGTGCTGAATGCCTACGGCCGCTTTGCTGTGCCAGCCTTTACTCCTGTGTTGCTCAACGTTTGCCTGATTTTTGCCGCTGTGGTGATGAGCGACTGGTTTGAAGAGCCGCTGTTTGCGCTGGCTTGGGGGGTATTCCTGGCGGGTCTGGTGCAGCTGGTGTTTCAGTTACCGTTTGTTGCCCGCCTGGGCCTGCTGGTGCGACCTGTGTATGTGCGACACGATGAAGGTGTCAGCCGCATCGGTAAGCTGATGATTCCAGCGTTATTTGGGGTGTCGGTCAGTCAGATTAACTTGCTGCTGGATACGCTGCTGGCCTCTTTTCTGGAAAGTGGCTCGGTCAGCTGGCTGTATTATTCCGACCGCCTGAATAACCTGCCACTGGGGGTGTTTGCCATCGCCATCGGCGTAGTGATTCTGCCATCACTTTCCGGTAAACACGCAGCCAACGACGGTGATGCCTTCTCGCGCACATTGGACTGGGCGGTGCGCATGGTATTCCTGCTGGCCTTGCCTGCGGCACTGGCGCTGGTGGTGCTGGCGACCCCTCTGATGTCGACCATCTTTTATCACGGTGAAATCACCGCCTATGACATCGGCAAGATGACTATGAGCCTGCAGGCGTATGGTTCGGGCTTGCTGGCGTTTATGCTGATTAAGGTGCTGGCGCCTGGCTATTACGCCCGCCAGGACACCAAAACCCCGGTGAAGATCGGTATTCAGGCCATGGTGGTGAATATGGTGCTGAATCTGGCGCTGGTTTTTCCGCTGCAGCATGTCGGGCTGGCACTGGCGACTTCTCTTTCAGCCTATTACAACGTCTTTATGCTCTATCGCGGGCTGCGTAAAACCGATGCTTATCAGCATCAGAGCGGCTGGCTGACGTTTATTCTGAAGTTGCTGGCCGCCAATCTGGCTCTGTTTGGCGTGATGTTCTGGCTGATGGGCGGTGCAGGGCAGTGGCTTGAATGGAGCGCGCTGGATCGTTCGCTGTGGCTGACGGTAATCGTGGTGGCCGGTGTGGTGACTTACTTCGCGGTACTGATTGCAGCGGGGCTGCGCCTGCGTCATCTGCGTGGATCGGTTTTCTGACAGCAGGTAAGTGGTCACTGACTGGCCAAATGGCTGTTACCCGAGGGTCAGGTTAGCTATAATCCGGCCTTTTATTTTTACCGGGTTATTGATCAATGCGCCTGTTGCGTGGGCTTCACAACATTCCAGCAGAATTCAAAGGCTGTGCTGCGACCATCGGCACCTTTGATGGTCTGCATCTGGGCCATCAGCGCATCATTCATTCGCTCAAAGCCGTGTCTGAACGACATGGTGTGCCGACCCTGGTCATGCTGTTCGAACCTCAGCCGAAAGAATTCTTTGCCCCGGATGCGGCACCTGCCCGTTTGGCCAATCTGCGCGAGAAACTGCAGGATCTGAAGCAAGAGAACGTCGATTATGTTCTCTGCCTGCCATTCAATCAGGCGCTGCGCTCTATGTCGGCAGATGCCTTTATCAAAGACATTCTGATCAGCGCGCTGGGGATCAAACACCTGATCGTTGGTGACGATTTCCGCTTTGGCTGTGATCGCAGCGGCGACTATCAGCTGCTGCGTGAGTACGGCGATAAGTACGGCTTTGATGTGCAGGATTCACCGACCCACGAACTGGATGCTGAACGCATCAGCAGTACCCGTATCCGTTCGGAGCTGGCAGCCAATAATCTGGTGCGTGCAGCGCACATGCTGGATCGCCCGTATCACATGTCCGGGCGCATCGCTTACGGCCGCCAGTTGGGTCGTCTGCTGGATACGCCAACAGCCAATGTGATGGTGCATCGCCGCAAGCTGCCGCTGACCGGTGTGTATGCGGTTTACGCCACGTTAGAAGAAAGTGGCGAGAAATTTCAGGGTGTCGCCAATATTGGTGTGAAACCAACGGTAACCGGTGATGCCAAACCATCGCTGGAAGTGCACCTGTTTGATTTTGACGGCAGTCTCTATCACCAGCACCTGACGGTAGAGTTTGCGCACAAAATCCGTGATGAAAAGAAGTTTGATGGAATCGACGCTCTGCGGGCTGCTATCGAACACGATAAGCAGACTGCCAGACAATATTTTGCCGCTCTGAACGACTGATCTCAGAGCCATAATCGTGATGTTTTAAAAGTGACCGAATATGAACGATAAAGTGGAAAGCCAGTACAAATCGACGCTGAACCTGCCTGACACCGAATTTCCGATGCGCGGCAATCTGGCAAAACGCGAACCGGATATGCTGAAGCGCTGGGAAGAAACCGGCCTGTATCAGAAAATCCGTGAAGCCCGTGCAGGTCGCGATAAATTTATTCTGCACGATGGCCCTCCTTAT
>NZ_DJIO01000139.1:6845-7434 GCF_002433655.1 Thalassolituus sp. UBA6592
GCACGATGGCCCTCCTTATGCGAACGGCAATATTCATATCGGTCACGCCGTTAACAAAATTCTGAAAGACATCATCGTTAAATCTCAGACTCTGGATGGCAAAGACGCGCCATATGTACCGGGCTGGGATTGTCACGGTCTGCCGATCGAGCTCAAGGTTGAAGAAAAAGTCGGTAAAGTCGGCGATAAAGTCACTGCATCTGAATTCCGTAAGCACTGCCGCGAATACGCTGCACAGCAGGTTGATGGTCAGCGTCGTGATTTTAAACGCCTGATGGTATTGGGTGACTGGGATAATCCTTATCTGACGATGAATTTTAATTTCGAGGCGGACATCATCCGTACTCTCGGCAAAATCATCGACAATGGTCATCTGCACAAAGGTTTCAAACCGGTTAACTGGTGTCCGGATTGTGGTTCTGCACTGGCAGAAGCTGAGGTGGAATATCACGATAAAAAATCCATCGCGATTGATGTGAAATTTGCCTTTGCTGATAACGCCGCGCTGTTAAAAGCGTTTGCTGCGGATGAATCGCTGGCGGCAAAAACCATCAGCATTGTGATCTGGACTACCACACCGTGGACACTG
>NZ_DJIO01000139.1:7734-8299 GCF_002433655.1 Thalassolituus sp. UBA6592
ACACCGTGGACACTGCCGGCTAACGAAGCCGTCTCTGTGCATCCAACGCTGGATTACTCTCTGGTACTGCTGAAAGAGCAGGACGAAATTCTGCTGCTGGCGGCGGATCTGGTGGCGGATGCCATGAGCCGTTACGGCATTGCTGAAGCTGGCTTCGAAATCGTTGCCACGGCTAAAGGCGCTGCCTTCGGTCAGATGGAAGAGGGCAGTGAAGCACCGTTTAAAGTGCAGCATCCGTTTATGCCAGCCGCTGATGGTGGTGTGAAGCTGGTGCCTGTTATTACTGGTGATCACGTAACCGCCGATTCCGGTACAGGTTCTGTTCATACTGCACCAATGCACGGTGCGGATGACTTTGTGGTATCCAAACGCTTTGACGTTAAATCTGACGAAATGCTGGTGGGTGGTGACGGTAACTTCATCAGCAATCCTACTCTGGATGCGCTGGAATTATCCGGCCTGAGCACCGCCGATAAAGGCAACTTCCGCGTACTGGGTATCCTGGCGGAAAAAGGCGCGTTGCTGAAAAAAGAAAACATTAAGCACAGCTATCCACATTGCTGGC
>NZ_DJIO01000139.1:8611-8828 GCF_002433655.1 Thalassolituus sp. UBA6592
CTATCCACATTGCTGGCGTCACAAGTCGCCGATTATTTTCCGCGCGACGCCACAGTGGTTTATCAGCATGAAACAGAATGGTCTGCTGGAGCAGGCCATGCACGAAGTACACAACACGGTTGAATGGCGTCCGGGTTGGGGTAAAGCCCGTATCGAAAGCATGATGACCGACCGCCCTGACTGGTGTATTTCCCGTCAGCGTACCTGGGGTGTGCCG
>NZ_DJIO01000008.1:0-218 GCF_002433655.1 Thalassolituus sp. UBA6592
TGCCAGGCCCGCAATCCGTCATTCAGTGCTACCACTTCCACACCGACGTTTTCCAGACAGCGCGTTACCTGCTTACGGGCGATTTTCGAATCATCGACAATCAGCACCTTGCGCTCACGGGCACGTATCTGCACTTCTTCGGTAATTACACCCTCACTGATCTCTTCACTGATCGGTGAGACTTCGGCGAGGATTTTTTCCACATCAATGATTTCAAC
>NZ_DJIO01000008.1:521-984 GCF_002433655.1 Thalassolituus sp. UBA6592
TTTTTCCACATCAATGATTTCAACCAGATTCTTCTCAACCTCGGTAACGGCAGTCAGATAATGCTCCCGGCCGGTTCCCTTTGGTGGCGGATGAATATCCCCCCAGTTCATATTGATGATGCGTTCCACACCGGCAACCAGAAACCCCTGAGTTTTCAGGTTGTATTCCGTGATGATGACAAACGCATTGGTCAGATCCTTCAGCGGTGCGTTACCGGTCGCCATACTCATATCCATAATCGGGATGGTCCCGGAACGGATGTGGGCAACACCACGCACGACAGGATTACTGCCGGGCAGATTTGTCAGTTTTGGGCATTGCAGGACTTCCTTAACCTTAAAAACGTTAATTCCGTACACCTGCTTACCATTTACCCGGAACAGCAGCAGCTCCAGACGGTTCTGCCCTACCAGCTGCGTACGCTGGTTTACCGAGTCCAATACACCTGCCATAAACAAGCTC
>NZ_DJIO01000008.1:1256-3967 GCF_002433655.1 Thalassolituus sp. UBA6592
ACCAGCTGCGTACGCTGGTTTCCCGAGTCCAATACCCCTGCCATAAACAAGCTCCCTCACCCAACCCGGCATGGCCTTTGCTCAAAATACCTAAAGCCATCCGGAACGCCGGATTAATGACATTCAGTTCAATCTGTTTATGAGCATAGTTCAGAACCTGCGTATGCACAGGATAATTACAGCTTTTTTAGCTCTGGCCCTGACAGCGCCTGCCTTTGCTGCGGCACAGAACGACTGGCAGCAGACGGTTTCGCGGCAGTTGCTGAAGCGCTGGCAGGAAATAAGCGGCGACAGCAGGAACAGCAAAATCAGTTTTCCTGGCACACCGTCAGACTTCCGTCTGCAGGATTGCGACAGTCAGCCCCTGACGGATCTGGTCAAACCCCTGCAGCCCGGGCGAAACGGCATAGAAATACATTGCCCCTCGCCCTACTGGAGCCGCCATATGGCGATTCAGCTGCATGTTTACCGTGAAGTTGCCGTACTGGCCCACAGCACGACGGCCGGCGTTCATCTGACCAGCGCCGACATCCGCTATGTGCGGCATGACATTGGTGAGCTGAACAAAGGATTCTTTGGCCGCAACATTCCTCTGCGCGGCCTGCAGGTAAAGCGCAGCCTGCGTGCCGGGACAGTATTGTCACCGGACATGCTGGACGAGCCACTGATCATAGGTCGTGGCGATGAGGTCGATATCAGGGTGAATCGTCCGGGCATCAGTGTCACCATGAAAGGGACCGCCATGGGGAGAGCGCGGGAAGGTGAAACACTGAGGGTAAAGAACAACCGCAGCGGCAAAATCGTCACAGCGACCGCCATTGCCCCCGGGTTAGTACAGGTGGAATAAAAATTCCAAAAAAAAGTTAAAGTTCCATAAAAGCTGGCCGATAACATCTATGCAGGAGTGTAAAATGGCAAACTGGCTGGGAGATTTATCCATGAATATCAATAAGTTAACTGGTGGAACTGACACCAGTTCAAAAACCAGGAGCGGCGCAACCGAAGCCGTACCGGGCAAACAGGACAACAACAGCAAAGCTCAGGAAACGGCCAAAGTCACCGATCAGGTCAAACTGAGCGCGAGCAGCAAAAGTATTCAGCAGATTGAAGCTGAGATCCGTGATATGCCGGAAGTAGACGACGCCACCGTCGACCGCATCCGCAATGCGATCCAGAATGGCGAATACAAAATCGATTACGACAAGCTGGCAGGGAAAATGCTTTCTTTTGAGGACAAACTCAACTGAAAGTAGTCCGCCATGAGCATCGACACCCAGCATTTTGCCAAACTGCTAGATGAAGAACTGAATCTGGCGCGTCAGATTCATGATCTGATGCACCAGGAGCGCGGCGCCATCCGCGCCAACGATATAGGCACCCTGCAACACCTGCGAACCTCCAGCAGCCAATGTCTGCAACAACTGCGTGACCATGCCAGCCAGCGCCTGCAATGGATGCAGAATAAGGGGATGGATTCCGCAGACACCTGTCTCAACCATCCGGATATCCGCCCGGCGGCAAACATTAACCGCCTGTGGCAGGAACTGGAGCAACAGTACAACCGCAACCGCAAACTCTCGCAACAGCTGTCTGACATTGTATTGACGGCACGTCACCGTACTGTTCAGAAACTCAAAATCTTGCGCGGCCGCGATAATGATCCACACTTATACAATGATCAGGGCAAAGAAAATCACCTCAACAACGGGCGGGGATACATTGAGGTCTGAACAGTGTCGGAAGCAATAGCCATGTCGATGGAAATGGATAGTAATCAGGAATATCTGCTGGAAGAGGCGGAAGATATCTATGGTGCGCTGCGTAAAATCGTACTTATGTCGACACCGGTGAAAGTGCATATCGACGGCAGTACCGAGGTATTCAGCTCAGCCATTACGGCAACCGACCTCAAGAGTCGCAGCTTCTTTATGGACAAGGTCATTCCCCAGCAGGGCAATGAAATGATCCGCTCCGGCAAACGCTTCAGCATTGAATGCGACAGCCAGGGAATCCGCATCGAATTCCGCATGACAGGTCGTCTGACCTATCAGTCCGGAAAAGAACAGTATCGTGCCGAGTTTCCCGATAAAGTCCTCTACCTGCAGCGTCGCGATTCCTACCGAGTTATGATTCCCCCGGCCCATGAAATACTGGTCAAAATCCGCATGGGTGACAGCGAAGGCGATCTTATCGGTCAGCTGAAAGATATCTCCTCCAGCGGCTTCAAAGCCTATTTCAAAGGCAACGTAAAAAAGCGCCTGCAACAACAGGAAAAGTTCGATATTGGCCGCATCCGCTTTAACAGCGAACACACCATGGACTGCTCACTGGAAGCCCGCCACGTGGTAAACACCGATGAAGGTGATACGACCTGCGGTTTTGCTTTTACCCGCATTTCGCCTATGGCACAGCGTTATCTGGATAAGCTGATCAACGAACTGCAGTGGGAAGAGCGGCAAACCAATGAGACAAATGAAGACCCGTTCGCCGACCTCTGACAACCTCTCACGAGCAGATTGTTCAATTAATAACCAGCCCTGAACGCACAACAGCAAGCAGAAGCCTGTCAGGGCTGACAACACCCTCCCCAGCCGTTAGAATGCGCTCCGTCTCCCTATAGCTCAACAGGATAGAGCAGTCGCCTCCTAAGCGACCGATCGGGGTTCGAGTCCCTGTGGGGAGGCCATTGTAGTGGTCAACTATTTCCGGAC
>NZ_DJIO01000096.1:0-13785 GCF_002433655.1 Thalassolituus sp. UBA6592
ACTCATCGGCATGATTCAGATCGCGCTGGATAATCAGGCAGCGTAACGTTTTCCGCTCCCTTGCCAGGATACGTACATGGTAGCTGTTACCTGTGTGCGGAATTTCCAGCCAAAGAGATTTGCAGTTATCTGACAGGCTCAGATCGGACTGCATCAGTTCGAGTTCACAGCCGGCAAAATTGATATTTTTTATCCGCACTTCATGATGTTTATCTTTGCTGCGGTCTTTTAACAGGTAGGGTTGGGCTAATGGACGCTGACGTGATTGCAGTCGCTGATCAGCAGAATCAAACGCCTGCGGATTAAATATTTCTGTACCCTGAATTCCTTCCAGTGAGTCACCCTTCATAAAGCGGTGAAACAGTTCGGTGGCTGCTTCTTTGCGCTCAAACTGAGCAAGATGATCAGCATTATTAATTACCGCAAATACCGCCTGCTGACACTGTCGTGCCACGGCAGCATTTTCTGCTGGCAACGTAAAATTATCGAATTCGCCGGTGGCGATTAACGTGGGGCACTGAGGGAAGCCGGTAAACCCGGCGAAATCGAGCAGGCGTTTGGTGTTCTGTGCATAGCGCATACGCTCGTTATCGTTCAGGCGGGTAATCTGACGGAACAATAAGCGGCGGTAGGTCGGGCTGACATCCGTTTCTGTCAGACGGCTGTGATTAATCAGATTACACACTGCGGTAGTGGCAAATGCCTGCATATCGCCCTGGGCCAGCAGATCGAGGGAATCTTCCAATAGTGTGATCAGACTGTCACGGCGAAAACAGGTGATGCCAGATAACAGCAGTCGCTCGGTTTTTTGCGGATGACGATGGGCGAACAGGGTGGCCATGGCCGAGCCGTAACTGATGCCAAGTAAGGTGATGCGCTGCAATGACTGCGAATCACAGAACAGATTGAGAAGATCGGCGTAATCCTCCAGCGACAGCTCGGGCGCCAGTTGATCATTGCTTCCCTGAGACGGAAGGTCTGCCAGAATAACCGGATGGGTGGTCAGTACCCGTTCTGCTTCACTACGGAAAGAGGAGAAGCTCTGAAAGGCGCCACCAAGGAACAGAACCGGGGTTCTGTGCTCGTTGCCTGGTTCGCAGAACGCCTGAAACTCAACTTTATAAATCTGTTGTTGAAAACGGATAGTGCAGATACTGGGGGCAGCTTTAAGTGCTGCCGCGGAGAAGCGGGAGAACTGCATGGCATTGACTGCTCTTTTATTCTTATAGTCGCCCGACTCTAAACGATTTATAGACATATTGCCATACTTGTATGTTTACCGTTTTATTCTTTAGTGTTTTGTAAGGTATTGAAATAAAAGGGAAAATATTCAGCGCTTTTGGACTGTTGTGGCCTGAAGGGATATGTTTTCAGGTTGTTGTGGTACAAAAGTTTTGTATCTGTGATTGGTGTGTCTGTGATTGGTGTATCTGTGATTGGTGTATCTGTGATTGGTGTATCTGTGATTGGTGTATCTGTGGTTTGTGTGCCTGTGACGTCTGCCCGGGCATCCGGTTCACAAACCGGCCAGCGCCGGCAGGCTATCCCGGCCAGGCGGAAACTTTTATTTGTTTACGGGACTCTGACACAGGCTTTCTTGTAGCCGGGGCAAACAGTTGAGGAAAAGCAACTCGGCTCAATATGCGCCATGGCTATCGCTTATCGAACCGGAGTCGGGCAAAATTGCCAGCCATTGCACTGTGCAGTCGTAAACCCGGACGTCATAAACGTATGCGACTGTATGACGTCAGAACGACACAATTTTTAACCATTCACGTTCAAACAAACGGATCTGTATTCTCATGAAGTCTTCCGGTATGTCTTTGCCCGTCTGGGTTGGACTCCGCTATCTGGCCGCTAAGCGCCGCAATCACTTTATTTCATTTATCTCCGCATCTTCCATGATTGGCATGACACTCGGGGTGGCGGTGTTGATTCTGGTGCTGTCGGTGATGAATGGCTTCGACCGGGAATTACGCGAACGCATTCTTGGCATGGTTCCTCACGCGGTTGTTTATGAGCGGGGTGGTATCAATGACTGGCAATCGCTGGCGCAGACGGTCAGTGAATACCCGGGAGTCGCTGGTGTTGCGCCTATGACGCGCCTGCAGGGCATGATGGGCTATGGTGGCCGGGTGCAGGGAATTATGGTCACGGGCGTTGATCCGGACGCTGAGCGTCAGGTATCGATCCTGCCGGATCATATGATTGAAGGGGATGTGCAGACTCTGCAGTCCGGTGAATTCGGCGTGTTACTGGGCGATCTGCTGGCGCAGCATCTGCGCGTTACAGTTGGCGATAAAGTCACCCTGATGCTGCCGGAAGCTACGCTGTCGCCAGCCGGTGTCCTGCCGCGCATCAAACGTCTGACAGTGACCGGTATTTTCTCGGTTGGGGCAGAGCTGGATGCCAACCTGGCCATCGTTAATCTTGAGGATGCTGCAAAACTTGGACGTCTCAGTTTTCAGGCGCAGGGCCTGAGAGTGAAGTTCGATGACCTGTTTAAAGCGCCGCAGGGTGTGTGGGATATCGTCTCCACTCTGGATGGTGATTATTACGCCAGTGACTGGACCCGCACCCACGGTAACCTGTTCCACGCGATCCGGATGGAAAAAACCATGATTGGTCTGCTGTTGCTGATCATTGTCGCGGTGGCGGCGTTTAATATTATCTCCACTCTGGTGATGGTGGTGACCGATAAACAAGCGGATATTGCCATTCTGCGTACCATGGGGGCGAAGCCTTCGACCATTATGAAAATCTTTATGGTGCAGGGCATTTCCATTGGTCTGGTTGGGGTGGTACTTGGGACGGTACTCGGCATTATCGGTGCGCTGACCATTTCCGATCTGGTGGCCTGGCTTGAGCATTTGTTTGGTTTCAAAATTCTCAGTGCGGATGTGTATTTTATTTCCTATCTGCCATCGCAACTTTTGTGGGAAGACGTAGCGATTATTACCGCTTCGTCGATGTTGTTAAGTTTCCTGGCGACTCTGTATCCATCGTGGCGCGCATCCCGGGTTCAGCCAGCGGAGGCTCTGCGTTATGAATAAAAGCACTACTCTGATAGCGAAAGATCTGTGTAAAACCTATACCTCAGGGCCGCAGAAGGTCACTGTATGGGACAACATTAATCTGCAGGTGGCGGCCGGGGAAACTCTGGCGATTGTCGGTGCTTCCGGCTCGGGCAAAACCACCTTACTCAATGCACTTGGCGGCCTGGATAACGTCGATCGTGGCGAAGTGACGATCGCCGGTCATGCGCTGGCCGCATTGTCTGAAACCCAGTGCACTGCATTGCGTAATCAGGAGGTGGGCTTTGTCTATCAGTTCCATCACCTGTTGCCGGAATTTACCGCGCTGGAAAACGTGATGATGCCGCAATTGCTGGCTGGTATTGGCCGCAAACAGGCGGCAGAGCGGGCCCGTGAGTGTCTGGCTCAGCTGGGTCTGGCAAAGCGCACCGACCACAAACCAGCAGAACTGTCGGGTGGTGAGCGTCAGCGTACCGCCATCGCGCGGGCTTTGGTGAACCGTCCGGGGCTGGTGTTGCTGGATGAGCCGACAGGGAATCTGGATGAACAGACTGCACGGCAGGTAGAAGATGCCATGCTGGCACTGGCGCAGGATTCTGATACGGCGTTTGTGATGGTTACCCACGACCGGGCGTTGGCGGGGCGGATGGACCGCTGTCTGTTGCTCGCTGAGCAGTCACTGAATCCGTTATAAGCGGATTCAGTATTCCTCTTCTTCAGCCTTGCGTTTCAGCCGGCTGATACGGCGTCGTTCCCAGTTCTGCACCACGTGACGACGCCAGATTATCTGAATGGCAATGTAGCCACCGACACCGCATATCACTCCGGATACCATTGAACCGGCAAACAGCGGCTGCCAGATATTACCCAGTTCGCTCAGAACCCATTGCACCGATAACTCAATCGAGAACGGATTTGGCGGCGTATTCAGCAGCCAGGTGCCGAAACGATAGGTGGCGTAAAAGATGGGGGCCATGGTGAATGGATTGGTTATCCAGACGAGCCCTATCGACATCGGCATGTTCGCGTTAGCATAAAACGCCATCAGCGCAGCAATACCCATCTGAAAGGGCAGTGGCAGGAATGCACAGAACAGCCCGACGAGAAAGGCGCGGGAAACCGAATGCCGGTTGACGTGGAACAGGTTGGGTTTGGCAAACAGCGGCGCCAGCAGTTTCAGAGACGGATTGCTCTGTACCTGCTCCGGAGACGGAAAGTATTTCTGTAAGAACTTTTTCGGCATGGAAAGCGCCAGCTGGTTATTGCGGGGCGATTATGCCGATAATGCCATGGAGTGGCAATGCACAAACTCATGCTCAGTGGCATTGCCGGCATGATTGCCGGATGCTTCCTTCCGCTAAGCGTTGCGCTGGCCTGCTCAGGACTTCTGTTTCTGGCCTGGTTGTTGGTCAGTGTGTTGGTTTGCTTTTGCAAGCAATCAGGCCGGTTTTCTGCCTTGCTTGTGCGTAACCCTCGATCAGAACCACAGCGTTATCGACCTGTTTACTATAGCCTCTTCTTTCTTCTGACTCTGCTGTTTTCTTCCTTTTGGGTAGGTGTTCAGCTGGAACACCGTTTACCAGTTTCTCTTGATCGGCAAAGCATTGATATCCAGGTCGCCATCCGCAGCATCGAGGCGCGTGAACGCGGTTTCCGTTTAACGGTGGATGTGTTGCCTGATCAACCGCTGGCGGACAGTCTGCCGGCATTACGCTCGCTGCAGCTTAACTGGTATCCGCGACAGCAGCAGGCCTTGCCGCCACAGGCGGGTCAGACGGCGCATATACGGGCGGTGCTGCGGGCTCCGCGGAATTTTGCCAACGGTCTGGCATTTGATTACGAAGCGTATCTGTTGTCGGAGGGCATAGATGCTACTGGCTATATCCGCACGCTGGAGCTGACCTCCCCGGCGGATGGGCCTGTGCTGAGCTCTTCTGAGTCTCTGCGGCAACGATTCATCTCATGGGGTTATCAGCGCCTGCCTCAATATGCCGCCGGGGAACAGGAGCAGGCGCATGAGCAGGCGAAGAGCTGGGCCGGTGGTCTGATTTTCGGTGATCAGCAGGCTTTCACCACTGAGCAGTGGGATCTGGCTGCATACACGGGCACTCTGCATCTGCTGGTCGTCAGTGGTCTGCATGTCGGGTTGATTGCGCTGCTCGGTTGGTTGCTTGGTGGTGTTCTGATGCGCTTTGTCGCGCTGTTCAGTGGGGTTGTAACCTTTGGGGCAGCTGGGACTGTCAGGGCTGGCTGGTCTGTAAGGTCTGTCAGGACTATCAGTCTGATAGCCGGTATGATCGTAGCGCCGCAATGGCTGCGCCTGCTGCCGGTGGTGGTGTTGTCTGCTGCCTATGTCTGGCTGGCGGGGGCGGGAATCGCTTTGCAACGTGCCGCATTGATGATTGCTCTGGCGGCATTGCTGGCATGTGTGCGCCGACGTCCCGACTGGCTGGAAATCGCGCTGTTGGTGATGTTGCTGGTTTTGCTGATAAATCCATTGATCTGGTTACGGCCAGGGTTTGGCTTTTCGTTCTGCGCTGTACTGGCCTTATTGGCGGCGTTTCGTGGGCGTAAAAGTCGTTGGGCAGAGCAGTGGTGGTTGCCCCAGTGGCTGGTATTTATGGCCATCCTGCCATTGATGCTGTTCTGGGGGCAGGCGGTTGGCTTTCAGCATTTGCTGGCGAATTTTATTGCTGTGCCATTCTTTACCCTGATTCTGATGCCACTGACGTTTGCCGCGGTGATTACCGGCTGGGACGTTATCGCAGACGGGCTGATTATTGCCGGCGATCTGTTCTGGCAATGGCTGAGTCTGGTTGAAGGTTTGGCGATGCCGCAGTTCGCCCCGGTAAACACTGCACTGATGTTGCTGTGGTACGGGCTGCTTATTCTGTTCTGGCTGGGTGTTCAGCGCATATTTGTGATATTGGCTCAGGCGTTGATGTTGACGGGGCTGCTGCTGATTCGCCCGGCTGATGTTAATACCGTATCAATGGCCGATGTGGGGCAGGGGTTATCTGTATTCGCCGGCGCCTCTGATGCGACTCTGATTTATGATCTGGGTGCACGCTTTTCGGATCGTTTTGATGCCGGCAGTGCGATTGTTTTCCCACTGTTGCAGAGTCACGGTGTGCGCAGACTGGATCTGCTGGTGATCAGCCATAACGATAATGATCACGCTGGCGGTGAGGCGGGATTCACACGCCTCGCACAATCCCGTGGCATGGATGTCGGCCAACAGGTTTATGGTCAGCCTGCTGCTGGCAGATCCAGCTGTCATGCGCTGTCATCGCAATGGCAAGAGATGAACCCAAATCTGCGCATCCGCTTTTTCCCATTGGCAAGTGATGAAATCCGGCCGGTGGACAACAATGCCTCCTGCGTACTGCAGCTGGACTGGTTCGGCACGCGCTTTCTTCTGACCGGTGATCTGGAGGAGGATGGTGAGGCGCTGCTGGCCGATGTGTACGGTGCGGAGCTTCGTTCAGAGGTATTGGTTGTCGGTCATCATGGCAGCCTGACCAGTACATCCGGGCGGCTTTTACAGGTTGTGCAGCCGACAGAAGGCTGGATCAGTGCCGGTTTTAACAACCGCTTCGGACATCCGCATCCTGATGTACTGGCACGCTTGCATGAGGCTGGCGTGCGTACCTTCAATACCGCTGAATGCGGCAGAATTTTCCGGGAACCAGATAGGCTTACCCGCTGTCAGCGTAAGCTCTGGCAGCCACGTTGGCGACAGCCGTTGTGACGGCCTGATATTTGTTAAATATCAGTCGCTTAATTCACATTGTCAGAGCTCGTATTGAGTATGGTCACAGAACCTGCTTTCAGGTCTTATGCTGCCATACTGGCTTATGCTAGAGTACAGCGAAAATTTGTAATGAGATCGCAGGAGTAGAGTACGATGCTGGAAATCATCCAGAGCGGCGGTTGGATGATGGTACCTATCATCCTTTGTTCAGTGTTGGCATTGGGTATTGCGGCTGAACGTTTCTGGACACTCCGGCCAGGGCAGATAGCGCCACGGGATTTGCTGGCACGGGTCTGGGGTTGGATGAAAAACAATCAGCTGGACTCTGCGCGTATTAAGGAACTGCGTTCCGCCGGGCCTCTTGGTCGGGTACTGGCAGCAGGTCTGATCAATTCCCGTCATGGTCGTGAGATCATGAAAGAAAGCATCGAAGAAACGGCATCCCATGAAATTCATGGTATGGAACGTTATATGAACGCGCTCGGTACGATTGCTGCGGTAGCGCCTCTGATGGGCCTGCTTGGTACTGTATTTGGTATGATTCAGGTGTTTTCAGAAATTATGTCGCAGGGCACCGGACAGGCGAATCTGCTCGCCGGCGGTATCTCGGAAGCACTGGTCACGACAGCAGCAGGTCTGATTGTTGGTATTCCGGCACTGGTTTGTCACCGTGTGTTGCAGCGTCGTGTCGATAACATCGTTGTGTTTATGGAGCAGGAAGCCATTAAGTTGGTTGATGTTCTGCATGGCGATCGTGAAGTGGCGGATTCATCAGAGGCAGTTAAGTGAATTTCAAACGTCAGAGTCGGGAATCCATCGATGTTAACCTGACTCCGCTGATCGATATTGTCTTTCTGCTGTTGATTTTCTTTATGGTGTCCACCACCTTTACCAAAGAGAATCACCTCAGTATCGATTTGCCGGAAGCCAGCGCTGAAGCTTCTGCCACGCCGGCGGAAGCCATTGAAATTCTGATTTCCGCAAACGGAGAGTACAGCGTAAATAATCAGGCATTGGTTAATCATCAGCTGGATACGCTGAAGCGCGCGATCCAGAAATCGCTGAACGGGCAACAGGTGGCTCCGGTGGTTATTACTGCTGACGCCAAAACACCGCATGAAGCTGTGGTGCGGGCGATGGATGCCGCAGGTCAGCTTGGTCTGATTAACCTCAGTATTACCACCCGACAGCCGGGAAAAAGTGAATAATAATGAGTGAAGAAATTTCAGTCGGGCGCATTTATAAGCGCCTGCTGTCGTATGTCTGGCCGCATAAAGCGGCCTTTTTCGTTGCCATTCTGGGCTACGTAATGTTTGCCTCCGCGGCACCCATGATGGCTCATCTGATGGGGTGGGTTTCAGAGACCCTGGATGCACCGACCCACGAGAATATTCTGGTGCTGGTATTCAGTCTGCTGGGTATTTTCTTTTACCGCGGTATCGGTACATTTCTCGGTAAATTTTTTATTGCCGTGGTCGGCCGTAACGTCGTGCATTCACTGCGTACGCAGCTGTTTAATAAAATGACCCGCTTGCCAAGCAGTTATTTTGATGGCGAATCCAGCGGCCGTCTTATTTCCCGGGTAATTTTTGATGTTGATCAGGTGACCGGTGCGTCGACCCGGGCGCTGACGACGTCTATCCAGGAAGGCGTGACGGTCATTGGTCTGATGTTGTATCTGTTGTGGCTGGACTGGACGCTGACGCTTATCTTCGTCGCTCTGGTGCCGATTATTGTTGTGGTTGTTGCCTTTGCCAGCCGCTTTTTCCGTCGTTACAGCCGCCGCATTCAGAAGGCCATGGGGAATGTGACTCAGGTGACCAATGAAAGCATCAGTGGCTATCGTGAAGTGCGGACATTCGGTGGTCGTGACTACGAACAGCAGCGCTTTTATAAAGCCAGTGAGTACAACCGTAAACAGTCGCTGAAATTCGGTTTAACGGAAGCGATTAACGTCCCGCTAACTCAGCAGATTGTGGCTCTGGGTCTGGGTGTTATGGTTTATCTGATGTTTCAGCGTCTGCTGCACGGTCATATGGATCGTGATCAGTTCTGGCAGTTTATGACAGCAGCTTCTCTTATTGCCAAGCCGCTGCGCTCGCTCACCGATATTAATGCGGTGGTGCAGAAAGGCGTCACCGCGGCGGCATCTGTTTTTTCCGTACTGGATGCTGAATCAGAACCGGATACCGGCAGTAAAACTCTGCAGCGCGCACACGGTGATGTGAAATTTGATCAGGTACGCTTCCGTTATCCGGGAGCAGAACATGATGCGCTGAAAGGTATTTCGCTGGATATTAAGGCCGGTACGTCGGTGGCTTTTGTTGGTAAATCCGGCAGTGGTAAAACCACTCTGGTGAATTTAATTCCACGTTTTTATGAACTCACGTCAGGTGGCATTGCCATCGACGGCACCGATGTGCGTGAACTGACCCTCGACAGTCTGCGCGATCAGATTGCGATCGTCAGTCAGCAGGTAACCCTGTTCAACGGTACGATTAAGGACAATATCGCCTACGGTGCGCTGGGCAATAAAAGTGATGATGAAATCATGGCCGCGGCTAAAGCCGCTCATGCCGATGAATTTATTTCTCAGCTGTCGGATGGCTACGACACCATGGTCGGAGAAGACGGCGTATTACTGTCCGGTGGTCAGCGCCAGCGTATTGCCATTGCCCGTGCGATTCTGAAAAACGCACCTATTCTGATTCTGGATGAGGCAACCTCTGCGCTGGATACGGCGTCGGAGCGCCATATTCAGGCAGCCATGGAAGAGGTGATGAAAGGTCGGACAACCTTTGTTATTGCCCATCGTCTGAGTACCATTGAAAACGCGGACCGCATTGTGGTGATTGATCAGGGTGAGGTGCGTGAAGATGGCGGCCATGCTGATCTGATTGCACTGAACGGAATCTATGCGCAACTGCATCAGATTCAGTTCAGCGAGTAACCTGTGACTGACACGCGTGATCGCAACAGTGCGGATGCTTCCTGCAGTGAAGCTCGGCCCGTAACCGCCGACAGCAGGCGTAAAGGCCTGCTGTCCGCTCTCGGCGCAGTCATTGAGCGTAACTGGTATCGCTCTGCATTAGCTAACATCTGGTTGTTGCCACTCTGGCTGATTGTGGCTCCGGTGGTGTATTTAAAGCGTCTTAAATTCCGTCTGCAGCCACCAAAGCCTGCTTCTGTGCCGGTACTGGTGGTCGGTAATATTACCGTCGGCGGAACCGGCAAGACGCCATTGATTCTGTTGCTCATCGAGCGCGCCAGAGTGCTGGGTCTGAAGCCGGCTGTGATCAGTCGTGGCTATGGCAGCCGTAATGAACAATGGCCGTTGACGGTGACATCTGCGCTTCAGGCTGACGAGTGCGGTGACGAACCCAAATTAATCCATGCCCGCAGCGGTGTGCCTGTGGTCGTTGATCCTCAACGGGCGAGAGCTGCAGCAGCGGTTCCTGCGCATACCGACATTATTTTCAGCGATGACGGTCTGCAGCATTATGCGCTGGCGCGTGCAGCGGAATTAGTGGTTATGGATGGTCAGCGCCGACTGGGTAATGGCTGGCTGTTACCGGTTGGCCCTCTGCGTGAACCAGCGAGCCGGTTAAAAAGTGTTGATATGGTGCTGGAAAACGGCAGCAGTTTTCGCGTTGAACCCATCGCCCTGGTGAATGCACTCAGCGGTGAGTCGCGGCCATTGGATTATTTCGCCGGCACGGCGGTGTGGGCGGTCTCCGGTATTGGTAATCCGCAACGTTTTTATGCATCGCTGGCGCAGATCGGCGCAGAGACGAAGCCTGTCAGCTTCCCCGATCATCATGACTTCAGCCCGGCGGACTTTGATTTTACTCAGGGTTCGTCATATCCGGTCGTCATGACGGAAAAAGATTGGGTAAAATGCCGGGCATTCGCTCAACCAGACTGGTGGTACCTGCAGGTCGATGCGGTGCCACAACCCGATATTCAGGACCGGCTTGATGCCTTGCTGCTGGCGACCGCACAGCGCAAAGGCTGAAGTCTGCCGGTGAGATTACATTACAGGTGAAGATTACTATGGATAAACAACTGCTCAGCATGCTGGTGTGCCCACTGTGTAAAGGCAAACTGAAACTTGATAGCGACGCTGCTGAACTGCTGTGTACTTTTGATGGTCTGGCATTTCCGATTCAGGACGGTGTGCCTGTGATGCTGGAAGGCGAAGCGCGCCGCATGAGTGAAGAAGAAAAACTGGAAAAGGCAGAAAAAGCTGCCAAACCAGCCGCACAGGAATAACTATGATCCGCGTGCTGTTTGTTTGTCTGGGCAATATCTGCCGCTCGCCAACCGCCCATGGTGTCATGCTGAAAAAGGTTGAGGCGCTTGGTCTCAGCGGTGAAATTCAGGTAGATTCTGCGGGAACGGCTGCCTATCACGTCGGTGAAAAGCCCGATGCCCGCGCCACACAGACAGCAGCGAAACGTGGTTATGATCTGAGTACGCTGCGTGCCCGTCAGGCTGTGGCAGAGGATTTCGGCACCTTTGATTATGTGCTGGCCATGGACAACGAAAACCTGGCGAATCTGCAGGCTATTTGCTCGCCTGGCAGCCAAACCCAGCCGCAATTGTTCCTCAGTTTTGCGCGGCGTTTTCGTGAGAGCGAAGTGCCGGACCCATATTACGGTGGTGCTTCGGGCTTCGAACACGTGCTCGATCTGGTGGAAGATGCCTGTGACGGTCTGCTGGCAGACATTGAAAACAGGCAAAACAAACAGAACAGGTCAGGTGACGCTTGATCCGCTCTGGTGTCATTCAGTCAGACTACGATCTTTCCCTTGCTAATACATTGCGTCTGCCTGCGCGGGCGAAAGCCTGGGCGGCATTCTCATCGCCTTCTGAACTCATCTCTTTGCTCAATGAAGCAGGCCGTCGCGACTGGGGCGTCAAGGTGCTTGGTGGCGGCAGTAATGTGCTGCTGGCGGGCGATGTTGATGCGCTGGTGCTGCATTCACACATGAAGGGCGTGCAGCTGCTGGGTTATGAAGCAGATTCTGACGGTGACTGGGTGAGGGTGGCAGTTGATGCCGGGATGAACTGGCACGACTGGGTATGTAACAGTATCAGATTTGGTCACGGGCTGGAGAATCTGGCACTGATCCCGGGTACGGTGGGCGCATCGCCGGTGCAGAATATCGGCGCCTATGGCACGGAAGTCCGCGACTGTCTTGAATCCGTCAGCGGAATTCAGCTGAGCACCCGCCAATGGCGGACGCTGAGCAACAGCGAATGCCGTTTTGGCTATCGCGATTCGGTCTTTAAACGTGAGCTGGCCGGCGACTTTATCGTCACCCGGGTGGTTTTTCGCTTAAGAGTTCAGTTTCGGCCGGACCTGAGTTACGGTCCGCTGAAGCAGTGGGCGGATTCCGCTGTTCAGGTCACAGCGGAGGGTCTGATCGAAGAGATTTGCCGCATCCGCTCACAGAAATTACCGGATCCGGTAATCACCGCCAACGCAGGTTCTTTCTTTAAGAATCCGGTCGTAAGTGCGGCCGATGCGCAGCGTTTAAGCGCACAATATCCCTCATTGCCGTGCTACCCCCAGCCATCTGGCAGCGTAAAGCTGGCGGCGGGTTGGCTGATTGAGCAGGCGGGCTGGAAAGGGCGCTGGCTGGAGCATGTCGGTGTACACGATCTGCAGGCACTGGTACTGGTTACGGACGGACAGGCAACATTTGCTGAACTGATGCAATTACAGGCGCAGATTCAGGGAGATGTGGCAGAGAAGTTTGGTGTGGCTCTGGAACCAGAGCCACAGGTGTTCTGATCAGAAGTCAAACGATTCCAGGCGGATACCCTGCTCATCGGCCCGGATAAGCCAGCCACCGGTATCGCTCCAGTCACCCAGAACAATGCGACGCAAGGATTGATCATTTTCCTGCCAGTGGTGATCGTCAGGGCGATGGGTATGCCCATGAATCAGGGTTCTCACGCCAGCCCCGGTCATGCAGCGCACAACTTCTTCCGGCGTAACATCCATGATGTCATTGCTTTTCATCTTCTGATCGCTCTGGCTTTCTGCCCGCACATAGCGGGCAAAGGCAATGCGTTCTTCCAGCGGTTTGGCAAGAAACTCCTGTTGCCACGCCGGGTTGCGGAACATCTGACGGATCTTCATATATTCCACATCCTGCGTGCACAGACTGTCACCGTGCATCAGCAGAACTGCTTCACCATTGAGCGTCACCGTAGTCGGATCTTCCAGCATCTGCGCACCGGTCTGCTGGCAGAACAGATCTCCCAGCAGAAAATCCCGGTTGCCTGGCATCAGGAAAACCTGAGTGCCGCTGTCAGACAGGGCTTTCAGACCGTCTTTCACGGTACGGACGAAATCATTTTCAAAGTCGTCGCCCATCCAGACTTCAAAGAAGTCACCAAGAATGTACAGGGCTTCCTCGCCATGAAGGCGTTGCAGTAATGCCAGAAACCCCTCCGTCATGGCCGGATGCTCCGGCTCAAGATGGAGGTCCGAAATGAAATAGCTGGTCATCAGTCGATGATTTCCGCTTTCTCAATGATCACGTCATCAGCAGGAACATCCTGGTGACCCATGCTGGTGATCGTAGGAACGCCTTTGATGCGGTTTACCACATCCATGCCTTCCACAACTTCGCCGAATACACAGTAACCCCAGCCCTGGGTGTTCTTACCGGTGTGGTTCAGAAAGCTGTTGTCAGCTACGTTGATGAAAAACTGTGCACTGGCGGAGTGTGGGTCCATGGTGCGCGCCATGGCCAGAGTACCGGCTTTGTTTTCCAGACCGTTGTCGGCTTCGTTTTCAATCGGAGCGTCAGTTTCTTTCTGGGTCATACCAGGCTCGAAACCACCACCCTGAATCATGAAACCATCGATTACGCGGTGAAAAATGACGCCATCGTAATGGCCTTTCTTCACGTAGCTTTCGAAGTTAGCAGCGGTTTTCGGTGCTTTTTCGTGGTTCAGTTCGACTTTGATGTCACCAAA
>NZ_DJIO01000100.1:0-204 GCF_002433655.1 Thalassolituus sp. UBA6592
GAGCGCAAGGTGCTGATTGTCGATGATTCGAAAATCGCCCGTAAGCAGGTAACGCGCTGTCTGGAAAACGTCGGTGTGGAAGTGGTAGCACTGAATGACGGATTGCAGGCCTGGCAGCATCTGGAAGAGATCGCTGACTCTGGTGAAAATGTCAGTGATCGCTACATGATGATGATTTCGGATATCGAAATGCCGGAAATGGAT
>NZ_DJIO01000100.1:512-11201 GCF_002433655.1 Thalassolituus sp. UBA6592
GATATCGAAATGCCGGAAATGGATGGTTATACGCTGACCACACGCGTTCGTGCGGATAATCGTATGTCCGGTTTTTTTGTGGTTCTGCACTCTTCTCTCAGTGGCGTGTTTAACAAAGCCATGGTGGAGAAAGTTGGCGCCAATGATTTTATCGCCAAATTCGATCCGGACATCCTCGCCGAGCGGGTTGCCAGCCGTATTAACGCGTGATTCTGCCGATCTGGAATAATGCATGAGCAAAGAGATGTCAGCTGATGAATACAAACGGTTCCAGCAGATTCTGGAGAAATCCAGTGGGATTCTGCTGGGGGCCGGTAAAGAATACCTGGTCACCAGTCGTCTGCGTCGTCTGATGGAGCGCGAAGCCATCGCTTCTGTTGGCGATCTGGTGAGCAATATGGAGCGTAACCGCAGTCTTATGGAAAACGTGGTGGATGCCATGACGACCAATGAGACGCTGTGGTTCCGTGATGATCATCCTTACCGGATTTTTCGTGAGATGCTGTTGCCGGAGATGGCAAAGAACCGCCGCCCGGTGAAGGTCTGGTCCTCTGCCTGTTCAACAGGGCAGGAACCTTATTCTCTCAGTATCGAGTTTGAAGAATTTAAAAAGAAAAACCCGGGCACGCTGATGAGTGGTGAGCGGATTCTGGCAACCGATATTTCACCGAGTTCTCTGGCACAGGCCAAAGAGGGTGTGTATCAGCAGCTGGCAATTCGTCGCGGCATGAATGATCAGCATCTGAAAAATTATTTTGAAACCGTGTCCGATGACCGCTGGCGCATCGGTAACAGCATTCGCCAGCGCGTGGATTTCCGTCTGCAGAACCTGCAGCAGAATTTTTCAGCACTGGGTAAATTCGACATTATCTTCTGTCGTAACGTGCTGATCTATTTCTCCTCAGATCTGAAGCTGGATATTCTCCGCCGTATGCATGCCAGCCTGAATCCAGGCGGCTACCTGATGCTTGGGGCATCAGAAGCCATGAACAATCTCGGCGACTACTACGAAATGGTGCAGTGTCGCCCCGGTATTGTTTACCGCGCACGTTGATCAGCAGCCGGCCTTTGCGCCGGCTTTTCTTTTCCTTTTTTCTTTTTCTTCGTCATTCCCTCGTAGCCTTTCAGTCTCCCTCGGACAGTAGCCTGCCTTTAACAGCCTGATGTTAACGGCCAGAAGGTTTTCTTTGTTGGCTGCTGTGGCATTTGGGGGCGCTCTTTCACTGACATTGCCGCCGTGTCTGCCGTGCCGTCTTCCTTGCCTTTGCCCTTGCCGCCGGCAGGAAATGGCTTGCCGCTTTGCCTCTCAGTGCTCTTTGAAAAATCTCTAAGTCATTGAAATATAATGAAAAATAAATTTGGCACAGGCATTGCTCAAGAGTGCTTATAGTCACAGATTGAGAATTGGATTATGGCCGCTATCAACTTCAGCAACGCTCTTGGTGTTCACGATTCAGCTTTGCAGCTGCGTGCCGCACGGGCAGAAATCCTGGCCAACAACCTGGCAAACTCCGACACCCCGGGATTTAAAGCCCGCGATATTAACTTCCAGGCAATTCTGGCCGGTGAAACCGCAGCGACTTCCGGCATCGGCATGAACCGTACCCAGAAGGGGCATCTGGAAGGCCGTCGTCAGGTAGATGAAGACCTGCTGTACCGTAATCCAAGCCAGCCATCCATTGATGGCAACACGGTAGATTCTCAGATTGAACAGGCGTTGTTTACCCGTAACACGCTCAACTACAACGCCAGCTTTGAATTTCTCAGCAGTAAATTCAAAGGCATGAAAGGTGCCATCCGCGGAGAATAATTATGTCGCTGAATAATGTTTTTGATATTGCCGGCTCCGGGATGAATGCGCAGTCCATTCGCATCAACACCACCGCCAGTAACATTGCCAACGCCGAAAGCGCTTCCAGTTCCATTGATGAGACCTACCGCGCACGCAAGCCATGGTTCTCTGTGATGGAGAAAACCTTTATGGAAGTGAATGCTAAAAATCAGTTTGAAACCGTGGAGAACGGTATCGGTGCTGGTGTTCAGGTGGACGGTATTGTGGAAAAAGACGCGCCGCTGAAAGCGCGCTTCCAGCCGGATCATCCGATGGCGAATGAAGACGGCTACGTTTACTACCCCAACGTGAATATCGTGGAAGAGATGACCGACATGATGTCGTCATCACGCAGCTACCAGATGAACGTTGAAGTGCTGAAGACCGCAAAACAGATGATGCAGCGTACGCTGACTCTGGGACAGTAAGGGAGGCCGGCCATGTCAATTAATGAAGTCAGTAACAACGGTGCAATTCTGGATCAGTACCGTACGCCGGAAAAAACCACTGAGCCAAAAGACAACGAACTGGGCCGTGATGCGTTTCTTGAGCTGATGGTTGCACAGCTGAATAACCAGAATCCGCTGGAACCAACTGACAACCAGGCATTCGTTGCTCAGCTGGCGCAGTTCTCCTCAGTTGAGGGAATTGACAAGCTCAACACCACAGCAGAAACCATGATGTCGAATTTCTCTTCGACCTCGGCGTTGCAGGCCTCCAGTCTGGTGGGTCAGTCGGTCATTGTTGCAGGTAACGATACTGGCCTGTTGCTGGGCAATGGGGTGGTCAGTGGTTACACCGAGCTGCAGCAGAGTGCGGCGGATATCAAATTAACCATCGAAGATGAGAACGGCCAGGTGCTGGAGCAGTTCTCTTTGGGTAACCATATTTCCGGACCTATGTCGGTTCGCTGGGATGGTCTCAACCTGATGGTCGACGGCAAGATTCAGGACATTGATATGGATAGCCTGAACCGCCAGGAATATTACGTCAACGAGGACGGCGAACAGGTACTGGACGATTACGGTAATCCGATTCCGGTTCCTTACCCACCGGGTGAGTACGTATTCCGCGTCAGTGGCATGGTGGGTGGTCAGTCAGAAGAACTGGGTATGCAAATGAGCTCAACGGTGGACAGCGTGACCATGAACAATGGCAGCGTCACCCTCAACCTGGCCGGTGGCCAGACAGCATCTCTCAGTGAAATTAAACAGATTTTGGATGAGTAGTCCCGGTCGGGCAACGGAGTAACAGAACATGGCTTTTAATATTGGGTTAAGTGGTATCCGTGCGGCCTCAACTGATCTTGAGGTGACCGGTAACAACATCGCCAACGCCAGTACAGTTGGCTTTAAAGAATCACGTACAGAGTTTTCTGACGTTTACACCACCACCCTGCTGGGTACCGGTTCTAAACCGGTTGGCAGTGGTGTGATGGTGGATGATGTCAGCCAGAAATTCAGTCAGGGTAATATCAGTGGTACTGAACGTGCGCTGGATATGGCAATTGACGGTAACGGCTATTTTATTCTGGATGACAACGGTTCGGTGTCTTACACCCGGGCCGGGATGTTCTCGCTGGATAAAGACGGCTATGTCGTGGCCAATAATGGTTCCCGATTACAGGGCTACGCGGCTAATGGCAATGGTGTGGTAAATGGCGTGCTGGACGACTTACAGATTCAGGTCTCCAACCAGCCACCACGCTTGACCAATATGGTCAGCTCTATCCTGAACCTGGACGCCAGTCAGCTGGTGCTGCAGGAACAGGGGCTGCAGCTGGTGTCTAATGGTTTGGTCGTGGGTGCCGCTGATTCAGGTATCCTGAATTCCACCACCACCGTACTGTCGGCCGTTGGCCAACCGACGACGGCTGGGATTCCGGCACAACTCGGTTTTGCTGGTGGTGCTGGCTTCACGGTGGCGGATGTTGGTACGGCAGGTACCGCAGGCACTGAAACCATCGATGTGGATCTTGGCGACGGCAACGGTCTGCAGACCATCACCATGCCAGTGATTCCGGCGGGTTCAACCCCGGCGCAGGTGATTACCGCCATTCAACAGGCGTTTGATTCTACTCTGGGCTCACAACAGCTGACTGCGTCCATTGGTGGTGCCGGTCAGTTGGTAGTGGAGCGCGCCGGTTATGCCGCCACCGATGGTTCCAGTTTTACTGTCGCTAACACAGCCACATGGGATGCCTTGTTTGGCGCCGCCGGGGCGGTGACTGCAGGTACTCAGGGTTCCCGCCTGTTTATTGGTTCTACTGCGTTAACCGCGGACTTCACCAGTGTTCCGGGAACCTCGACCACAACCCGTACCACGGCAACGCCACCGCTGAATATTGTCTCCAGTGATCCGGGTACATACGCCCAGCTGACGGCAACCAATCTGTATGGTGCTCTGGATATCAGCACAGGTACCGGTAACGTGCTGGCTTTCACTATTGCCACCGAAACCGGCGCCACTTATCCGATTAATCTGTCCGAAGCAGCCTGGCAGGGGGCGCCTCCGGGGTCTGGCTATGGCACGCTGAGCATTGCCGATCTGGTCGCGCAGATTAATACCCAGATTACTGCCACCGCCGGTGCCGGTAACGAAGAAGTTCTGGCCGTGAATAATGCCGGTCTGGTGGAATTCCAGGTACAGCCACCGGCAACTCAGGGTGACTATTTACAGATTGCCGATAACTCCGTGTCGTCCATCAACTACTCATTGGATAACCTCGGCTTCCTGCTGGGTAACCGCTTTGACGGTGGTACTGAGCCGGTACAGGCCAACAATGAATTCCAGCTGGAAGTGACCAGTACCACAGGCCAGGGTGGTGGTCCGTTCACCATTACCATACCACCGGCTAACTATGCGTCGCTGGATGATCTGGCCGTTGCTATTCAACAGCAGATTGATATCTACATCGGTGCCAGTGGTATTGCTGGCAAAGTCACCGTGGATGCGGTGGGCGGACAGCTGGTATTTACCAACAATAATGTGGGTGCTGGCGAAGGCATTTCCATTACACCGACCATTGCTGAACCTCAGGCAGTTGCTGCGCTGGGCTTTGACAGCATGTTCGTGGTCACCGGCCAGGATAACATTGACCGCTCCAACAGCTTCCGTATCAACCTGACCGTGCCGGCACCAGACAGCGATAATCGCAGCGGTTCTGTACTGATCTCGCTGGATGAGGAATTCCGTTCTGTACAGCAGCTGGCAGCGTCCATTAACCGCCAACTTAACAGCCAGGATGCGGATGGTTACATTGGTGTGCGTGCAATGGCTGTGGAAGTTGAGCCAAGAACAACACCACCACAATACCAGCTGGAATTGCGTGCCACCGAGGAAGGTGAAGCGTCCATTATCAGTATTTCCAACGTTACGGCATCGGGTCCTGATATTACCGAAGCAGAACTTTATGCATTGCTGCAGGCGGATCCAACCGACGGTACTCTGCTGACCACAGGTATCCGTGGCGTGAACAACCAGTACCCGGAACAGAGCGTGGTGCTGACCAACCCGGAAGGTGAAGAAACCGAAATTATTATTCCGGAAAATGCAGAAGCCAACGAAGTTGTTGCGCTGTTTAACCAGCAGCCGGGCGTTACAGCATCGGCGCTGACCACTATGACAATTCCGCTATCGAGCTATAACAGCCCTGGCAATAATATGCGCCTGCAGCTGAACGGTCAGGATCTTGAGTCCACATCTCTGGCGGATCTGGCCGACGAGATTAACTCGCTGCGCAGCACCACGCTGCCAGGTTTTGAGGCGTCCATTAATTCCGCTGGCGATCTGGTGGTTACCAACGAAATCGGCCGTGATATCAAGCTGGCAATCAGCAGCCCGGTGGTAACGGATTCACTGGTAGTACAGGGCGCTGACGGCACAGGACCTGTGGTTCTGGGCGGTTCTTCCAGTGCGGCAGAAGCGGCTGCTGTCGGTGGTGTCGTAACCTTTATTCTTAATGAAGATTACACCCTGAGCCAGCCAAGCCCGGCGATTTCTGGTCTGTTTGGTGCGCTGACAGAAGATGAATTTACCCCGTACACACTGAATGCCTTCGATCCGGACGATCAGGATACCTACAACCACGCAACCTCGATGACGATTTACGACAGTCTGGGTAACTCCCACATCATGACTCAGTATTTTGTTAAAGAGCCACGCGATCCGAACCGTCCGAATGAGGAAAATATCTGGGCCATGTACGTTCAGATCGACGGCAACGACGTTGGCGATCCGGATCCGACGCTGCCATTCCCACAGAACCTGGAGCCAACGGCTGCGCGCTATGAGCTGTTCTTTAATCAGGATGGTTCATTTGATCCGATTGCTACCGGTGATATTTACGTCACTAACTGGGACCCACTGGATGCCCGTGGTAATCCGACCGGCGCTCTGTCTTCTGTGAACGTACTGGAAGGTGGTCTGCCGCTGTCTGAGCCGCCAAATAATTCCAACTTCCAGATTAATCTGGATGGCTCAACCCAGCATGCCGGCGAGTTCGATGTGAACGATCAGAACCAGAACGGTTATGCCACCGGTCGTCTGACCGGGCTGGAAATTGACCAGGACGGTATTATCTTTGCCCGCTTTACCAACGGTCAGGCAGAGGTTCTTGGGCAGGTGGCATTGGCCAACTTCCGTAATGACGAAGGCCTGACGCCATTAGGTGATACAGCCTGGGCAGAGTCTTTCGAGTCCGGTACGCCAACTATCGGGTCACCCCGTACGGCATCGTTTGGTCAGATTCAGTCGGCAGCACTGGAGGATTCCAACGTCGATCTGTCCGAGCAGCTGGTGGGGCTGATTATTGCTCAGCGTAACTTCCAGGCCAGTGCCAAAACCATTGAAACAACCGACCAGGTAACCCAGACCATTCTGAATATCTGACGTCTGATCTTTACCTTACCGTCAGCGGCAAGTCTCTTCCCTTTCAGCGGGAAGCGGCTGCCGCTTTTTCCTCATTTATTCTCTCTTTTTTTCCGGATTTCTCTTTAACTTGTTGAAAAACAAGATAATTCATTACTTGGCACAGGCCATGCAATCCTACAGTCAACGAGGCGGAATTCCGCCGTTGATGATTATGGGGTTCCAACGATGGACAGAGCGTTATACATCTCAATGTCCGGGGCAAAGCAGAATACGCTGGGCCAGGCTGCACTATCCAATAACCTGGCCAATGCCAGCACACCGGGCTTCCGTTCCGACTACACCCAAAGCCGTTCCATGGGCGTTTACGGCGACTATTATCCGACCCGCGCCTATGCCATGACCGAACGTCCGGCCAGTGATCTGCGCGAAGGACCATTAATGGAAACCGGACGCGATATGGACGTGGCGATTGCCGGTGAAGGCTGGTTTGCTGTGGTTGGTCCGGATGGACAGGAAGCTTATACCCGTGCTGGCGAACTCAGTGTGGCGCCGGATGGACGCCTGATGAATGCCTCCGGTCTGCAGCTGATCGGTGACGGTGGTCCGGTGGTATTACCCGAATTCGAAAAAATTGATATCAGCCGTGCCGGTATTGTTTCCATTCAGCCGACCGGCGATGTACCTGCTGGCATTGCTGAACCGGTACAGCTGAAACTGGTTAACCCGGATCCACAGGATCTGGAAAAAGGCGAAGATGGCCTGTTCCGTTTCCGTGATCCGAATCAAGGACCTGCCGTCGCTGAACCTCAGGTATCGTTAATTAACGGTTTTGTTGAAGGCAGTAACGTCAATGCGGTCAGCGAATTAACCGGACTGATCGCACTTAACCGTCAGTATGAAATGCAGGTCAAGCTGATGAAACGGGTGGATGAAAATGCCGCCACCACCACACAACTGCTGTCTGCACAGTAAGGAGTATTTATTATGATGCCAGCACTCTGGGTCAGTAAAACCGGACTGGAAGCACAGGACCTTGCTTTAACGACAGTGTCGAATAACCTGGCCAACGTCTCTACCACCGGCTTTAAAAAAGACCGGGCTGTGTTTGAAGATCTGTTGTATCAGGTTCAGCGCCAGCCAGGTGCTAATTCATCGGCTGATACCCGTTTACCGTCTGGTCTGCAGTTGGGTACTGGTGTGCGCACTGCAGGCACCCAAAAAATATTCACCACGGGATCACTGGAATTAACAGATCAGCCGCTGGATATGGCCATTAACGGACGCGGTTTTTTTCAGATTACTATGCCGGACGGCACCATTAATTACACCCGTGACGGCACCTTCCATATTAATAACGAAGGCGTGGTAGTTAACGTGAACGGCTATCCTCTCGAGCCACAGATAACCATTCCGGAACAGACTAACAATTTGACGATTTCTAAAGATGGTATTGTTCAGGCCACCATGTTTGGTGATCCGACACCGCAGGAACTGGGGCAGATTGAAACGGCCGACTTTATTAACCCTGCAGGTCTGATGGCCACCGGCGGAAACCTGTTCCAGGAAACAGCGGCCAGTGGTGCGCCGGTGGTTGGTGTTCCCAGTGAAGATGGCTTTGGTACCTTAGAGCAAGGCGCACTGGAAAACTCCAACGTGGAAGTGGTGGAAGAGCTGGTGAAAATGATCACCGTGCAACGCGCTTATGAAATGAACTCCAAGGTCGTGTCAGCCGCAGATGGCATGCTGCAATTCCTGACGCAGAACGTATAGGAGGCGGGCTTATGTTACGCACATCGTTTTGTTTATTGGTTATGGTGCTCGGGCTTTCTGCCTGTACCTCAGTGCCACTGGAAAAAGATGTATATCCTGACGATCCTGCCTATTCGCCGGTGTCAGCACAAAGTCTTCAGCCGCCACCCACTGTCGATGGTTCGCTGTTTCAGGCAAGCTACAGTATGGGCCTGTTCACTGACCAGCAGGCGCGCCGTTCCGGTGACATTATTACGGTGATTTTTGACGAGCAGTATCAGTCGTCAAAGTCGGCGGAAACAACAGCAGACAAGTCTTCCGCTTCCACCAGTGAAGTGAACAGCATGATGGGCATGGTACCTGGCTGGAAGAATATTGGCTTTGGTGTAGACACCAATGCGGACCGCCAGTTTTCGGGCAAGGGTGAGGCTGACCGTTCCAATAGTCTGAGTGGTCAGATCAGTGTATCGGTGGCAGAAATTCTGCCTAACGGCATCTTACGTATCCGTGGCGAAAAATGGCTGACGCTGAGTGAAGGGGATGAATACATCCGCATTACCGGATTGATTCGTCCACAGGACATTACGCCGGATAATACGGTGTCATCCAGCAAGGTTGCAGATGCCCGGATTTCATTTGGTGGTCGTGGAAATCTGAATAACTCCACCAAGCAGGGTTGGTTTGACCGCATTATTAATTCACCCTGGTGGCCGATGTAATCCCCGGGCAGGAGCAGATCATGAAGAAATCAATGACGGCTGGTTATGTTGTACTTAGCGCTTTGCTGAGTCTGCTCACGCTGTTTTCTGCAACGGTCAATGCTGAACGTATCAAAGACATCAGCAGTATTTCCGGTGTGCGTACCAACCAGCTGATCGGTTATGGTCTGGTGGTTGGTCTGGATGGTACCGGTGATAAAGCGCCGTTTACCAATCAGACCTTCCGCAACATGATGAGTGAATTTGGTATTACGATTCCCGCCGGCGAAGACCCGAAATTAAAAAACGTGGCAGCGGTATCCGTTACTGCTGAATTACCACCGTTTTCAAAACCGGGTCAGAAAGTCGACATCACTGTTTCATCCATCGGTAATGCCAAAAGTCTGCGTGGTGGTTCGCTGTTATTCACACCGTTAAAAGGCGCGGACGGAAATGTTTACGCTGTTGGTCAGGGAAACCTGGTGGTCGGTGGTTTTGGTGCTGACGGTAATGATGGCTCTAGCATCACTGTAAATGTTCCAAGCGTTGGCCGTATTCCTAATGGGGCTACGGTGGAGCGTACGGTGCCAACCAACTTTGCCCGGGGTGACAGCCTTATTTTTAATCTTGATCGTCCGGATTTTACGACTGCGAAAGCTATGGTCGATCAGATCAACGGTACCATGGGACCTGGAACAGCCGAAGCGCTGGATGCAACGTCGGTGCGCGTCAGTGCGCCACGTGATACCAGTCAGCGTGTCAGCTATCTTTCTCTGATTGAGAATATGGAAGTCGTAACCGGTAAGGAACGTGCCAAAGTTATTATTAATTCACGTACCGGCACGATTGTAATGGGGCAGAACGTCATGATCGAACCGGTGGCAGTCACTCACGGTAATCTGGTGGTGACGATTACCGAGGACTTTCAGGTCGCGCAACCGAATGCGCTGGCGGGTGGTGATACGGTTGTGGTGCCAGAGACCAATATCAATATTGATAATGGCGGCGACAATCGCATATTCAAATTTGGCCCTGGCGTATCGCTGGACAGCATTGTTAAGGCGGTTAATGAAGTGGGGGCTGCACCTGGCGATCTCATGGCAATTCTTGAAGCTATGAAGCAGGCAGGTGCGCTGAAAGCGGAATTAATCGTGATATGACTACTGAGCCGTTTGATGAAGTTAAAGCATTGTCACTGGAAATCCGATCGCTGATAAAACAGGGCGTTCGTGAGGGGGTGGATGAGAAAATCCGGCTGCGCAACGAAAAATTGAAAAGCTGGTTTTCTGCCGTGTCCCGGCTGGAAGATATGACTCCGCAGCAACGAAGTTTTATGGAAGATCTTCTGCAGGAGGAGCGCGTACTGGTGGAACGCCTGTATGCTGAGCAGAAAGGTTATGCCAATCATCAAAAGGGTAAACGGCAGGCGGGAAAATATCAGCAGATGCGCGACAGCCACCGCTGATCCTGTGTGAATATAAAACGGCTGCTCAGCCACTGCTGTCCCACAGTTTGAAACGGATTTTTTTATAAACGGCT
>NZ_DJIO01000064.1:0-774 GCF_002433655.1 Thalassolituus sp. UBA6592
TTAATCCTTGAATTGTGGAACAACATTGGCTTTTTCAATCAGTTCAATCGGCAGCAGATATTCGTGCTCATCAACGACCAGCACTACATCTTCCTGTTCGACACCAATTAATTGGCCTTTGAATTTACGACGCCCGTCAAAGGGCATACGCAGACGCAACTCGATAATATGGTTTGCGTACTGCTTGAACTGCTCAAGCGTGAACAATGGACGATCCATCCCGGGGGACGATACTTCCAGTGTGTATTCCTGAGTAATCGGATCTTCCACGTCCAGAACCGCACTGATCTGGCGGCTGACTTCTGCACAATGGTCGACGGTGATTCCGTCCGGTTTATCTATAAAAACCCGCAACATTGAGCGCTTGCCGTTCGGCATAAACTCCAGCCCCCAGAAAGTGAATCCCATGGATTCCACCACTGGTGCCAACAGTTCTTTTAACTGCGCATCTTTTGCCAAATATCTACCCTCACCACAAACAAAAACTGGGCCACTCAGTGCCCAGTCCGCTACCTGCCTTATGCAGACCGCAACCCGCGCCACAGCCCGGATTCCGGTACGCCTCAGCGACTTATGCCGCCCGGGCCTGTGTCTGAAAAGCGACTACTAAAAAGCCCCTGACTTGAGGGGCTTTTTAGTAGTGCTCTATCAAAGCACGCGCATTATATGCGCTTTAAACAAAAAAAGCGAACCGTGTTCGCTTTTCAGTAATTTGGTGCGGATGGCGAGACTCGAACTCGCACGAGCTTAGCTCACCACCCCCTCAAGATGGCG
>NZ_DJIO01000064.1:1091-13555 GCF_002433655.1 Thalassolituus sp. UBA6592
CTACCAATTCCACCACATCCGCACTAAAACTGTATGAGCCTTATTTTTCAGTCTCTTCGACTGCCGGCTCATCCGCATCAGAAGCATCCAGGTCGGGTGCATCTGAAGACGGCGCGTATTCTTCCACAACTGGGGCGTCCTGCTCAAGCTTTTCTATCACTTCCTGGCTAGGAATTCCCAGATCCTGCGAACTTTCTACCTTCTGACGGGCATAAATACCCAGAACCAGACTGGTTACGAAAAATAAAGTTGCAAGAATCGCGGTAGTGCGGCTTAAAAAGTTACCGGAACCACTGCTGCCGAAAACAGTCTGGGACGCGCCACTGCCAAAAGAAGCACCTGCATCAGCACCCTTACCCTGCTGCATCATAACGAACGCGATGATGCCCACAGCCAGCAGAATGTGAACGATTAAAACAATGGATTCCATAACTTACCTTATGCCCGACAAATAGCTGTAAATTCCGCGGCGTCGAGAGAGGCTCCCCCGACCAGTCCGCCATCAATATCCGGCTGCGAAAATAATTCCGCCGCACTGGCAGCTTTTACACTGCCGCCGTATAAAATACGGGTTTTTTCCGCCACCGTATCACTGACTTTTTTCAGTTCGGAACGGATAAATGCATGCATCGCCTGCGCCTGCTCAGGAGTGGCAGTCTCACCGGTACCGATAGCCCAGACCGGTTCGTAGGCGATGATAATTTTTTCCCAGTCTGCATTGCTCAGTTCAGCAATAAGCAGCGACAGCTGCTCAGAAACCACAGACTCTTCACGCACTGCTTTACGCTGCTCGATGGTTTCACCCACGCAAACAACCGCAGTAATGCCGTTAGCCATCAGCTGACGCACTTTAACCAGCACATCATAATCCCGTTCGCCATACAGGGCGCGGCGCTCAGAATGACCAACCAGAGCCATGGAGCAGCCAATGTCGGCCAACATGGCAGCGGACACTTCACCGGTAAAGGCACCGGATTCTTCCGCAGCAACGTTCTGGGCTCCCACCATCACCGGCGTTCCTGCTGTTTCTGCAACCGCCTGAGTGATGTACGGGAACGGAGGGAACACAGCTATATCGCGATCGGCCGGTAAGTTTTCCAGGACACCGGTCAACAGACTGCCAGTCATCTCTGATGAGGCATTCATTTTCCAGTTTCCGGCTACCAACTGTCGACGCATAACGAGTCCCAAAATTTAAAGAGCGCAGATACTATCTAAGAAGCTGTCCTGAGACAAGCAGATCAGGCTAATACCCGCTCCACGACCCCAGCCAGCTCACTGGCTAATTGATGAATCAGAGCAGAATCTTCACCTTCTACCATCACCCGCACAACAGGCTCGGTACCGGATGGACGTAACAACACGCGACCACGGCCTGCAAGCTTGTCTTCAACAGCAGCGACGGCAGAAACGATTTCACGGTCAGAATTCACATCCACATTGCGGCTGCGCTTCACGTTAATCATGGTCTGCGGCATTTTGCTCATTTTAAGCTGCCAGTCAGACAGATCGGTTTCGGTATCCTGCAGCGCCTGCATAACCTGCAGTGCAGCGACGATTCCATCCCCCGTAGTATTGGCATCGAGGCACAGAATATGTCCGGAGGATTCACCACCAAAACGCCAGCCCTGCTCATCCAGCATCTGCAACACATAACGGTCGCCGACTTTGGTACGCAGGAAATCGATACCCTGATCCTTCAGGCCCAGTTCAAGGCCGAGGTTACTCATCAGCGTTCCTACCACACCGCCGTTCAGGCGCCCCTGGGCTTTGGCATGGGAAGCAATAATAAACAGGAGCTGATCACCGTCGAGCAGCTCACCGTTTTTATCCACCATGGCAACACGGTCACCATCACCATCAAAAGCGATACCCAGATCGGCTGATACTTCCTTAACTTTCGCCTGCAACGCTTCAGGCTCGGTAGAACCCACCTGATTATTGATGTTCAGGCCGTCTGGCTGAGCACCCATCACCACGATTTCAGCTCCCAGCTCGGAGAACACCAGTGGCGCAATCTGATAGGTCGCACCATGGGCGCAGTCGAGCACGATTTTTAAGCCGCGCAGATTCAGCGCATTGACCGTGCCCTTACAGAATTCGGTATAGCGCCCAGCAGCGTCATTAACCCGCCAGGCTTTACCCAGCGCAGAGGATTCAACACAGCTCATGGGTTTATCCAGCCAGGATTCAATTTCCAGCTCGACCTCATCCGGCAGCTTACGTCCTTCACCAGAGAAGAATTTGATGCCGTTATCGTAGAACGGATTGTGCGAAGCACTGATGACTATCCCCGCCTGAGCGCGGAAGGTACGGGTCAGGTAAGCAATGCCCGGAGTAGGAATCGGGCCTAACAGACCGATATCCACACCGGCGGATGACAGCCCCGCTTCCAGCGCAGATTCAAACATATAGCCGGAAATACGCGTATCTTTACCGATGAGAATTTTACGCGCCCCCTGCGCAGCAAAGACTTTTCCTGCTGCCCAGCCAAGTTTCATGACAAATTCCGGATTAATCGGATAGGTACCAACCCGCCCACGGATACCATCGGTACCAAAATATTTTCTACTCATTCCCTTCCCTCAAGGTCGCACTCAGCACACGAATTGCCTGCGCGGTTTCTTTCACATCATGAACGCGGAGGATTTTCGCACCTTTCATTGCACAGATCACGGCACCAGTCACACTTCCGATCACACGCTCATCCGCGGCATCCACGCCACTGGCCTCGCCAATCATACGCTTCCGCGACAAACCGGTTAACAGCGGCAGGCCAAGTTCATGCAAAGATTCGAGTCGGTTCAGCAGCCTATAGTTATGCTGATGGTTTTTACCGAAGCCAAAACCCGGATCGAGCAGGATTTTATCGCGCCCAATACCTGCGTCCTCACAGACGCTGACACGCTGCTGTAAAAATTGCTTCACCAGTTCTTCGATCGGTTGCTGATATTCGGGTGCGTTTTTCACAGCCTGAGGATCACCATCCCAATGCATCAGACACACAGGCAAACCAGTCTGTGCTGCTGCCGCCAGGGCACCATCACGACACAGCGAGCGCACATCGTTAACCAGATGAGCCCCGGCCGCGGCACTTTCCGAAATAACAGCCGGTGTACTGGTATCCACAGAAATGACAACATCAAAACGTTGCGCAATGGCCTCGACTGCCGGGATAACCCGCGCCAGTTCTTCCGCTTCCGTCACCGGATCAGCCCCCGGACGGGTGGATTCACCGCCAATATCGATCACTGTCGCACCGTCAGCAATCATTTGCTGCGCGTGCTGCAATGCCACATCAATGGAACTGAAGCGACCACCATCGGAAAAAGAATCCGGGGTTACATTGAGAATGCCCATCACATTGGGCACGGAGAAATCCAGCTCGCGGTTTCCGCATTGAAATTTCACAGGCTATTCACGCTTAATATTGAGTATTACTGACACACATAAAAACAGACGTAAAAAAAGCGGCCGGGGCCGCTTTTTTCTTCAGATCAGTGACCGGATCAGCTCTCTTCGCCAGCAGCATCACCGACCGCGTCATCATTCGGATCACGGGTCATATCACGGCTTTCTTCTGCCGGTGACGCAGGACCGGAACCATCACCACCCCAGGATTTAGGCGGGCGAGGTTTCTTACCGGACATAATGTCATCAATCTGATCCGTATCGATGGTTTCATATTCCATCAACGCGTCTTTCATCAGCTCGAGTTTGTCACGGTTCTGTTCCAGCAGAGTGTAAGCACGCTGATAACAGGTATCCAGCAGACCTTTCACTTCGGAATCGATCAGACGGGCAGTGTCATCAGACAGATGAGACAGCTGACCACCACCGGAACTGCCCAGGTAACCATTCTGTTCTTCTTCAGTAAACAGCTGAGCACCCAATTTTTCCGACAGACCCCATTTGGTCACGTAGTTACGTGCGTACTTGGTCGCACGCTCAATATCGTTGGATGCGCCCGTGGTTACACCGTCTTTACCCAGTGTCATTTCTTCCGCAATACGGCCACCGTACAGAGAGCAGATATTGCTTTCGATACCGCGTTTGCTGATGGAGTGACGATCCTCTTCCGGCAGGAACATAGTCACACCCAGAGCCCGGCCACGGGGAATGATGGAGACCTTGTACACCGGATCGTGTTCAGGCATCAGGCGACCAATAATCGCATGGCCCGCTTCGTGGTAAGCCGTATTGGTTTTCTCTTTCTCAGACATAACCATGGTTTTACGCTCGGCACCCATCAGGATCTTATCCTTGGCTTTCTCGAACTCTTCCATGGTGACCAGATTACGGTTGGCACGGGCTGCAAACAGTGCCGCCTCGTTCACCAGGTTGGCCAGATCAGCACCAGAGAAGCCAGGTGTACCGCGGGCAATAACGGATGCATTCACATCATCTGCCACCGGCACTTTACGCATGTGCACGCCCAGAATCTGTTCACGGCCACGGATGTCCGGCAGACCAACCACTACCTGACGGTCAAAACGGCCCGGACGCAGCAGCGCAGGGTCCAGAACATCGGGACGGTTAGTCGCGGCAATGACGATGATGCCATCGTTAACTTCGAAGCCGTCCATCTCCACCAGCAATTGGTTCAGAGTCTGTTCGCGTTCGTCGTTACCACCGCCGATACCTACGCCACGGGAGCGACCCACGGCATCGATTTCGTCGATAAAGATAATACATGGGGCCTGCTTCTTTGCCTGATCGAACATGTCACGCACACGGGATGCACCAACACCAACGAACATTTCAACGAAGTCAGAACCGGAAATAGAGAAGAAAGGTACACGGGCTTCACCGGCAATAGCTTTTGCCAGCAGGGTTTTACCGGTACCAGGCTGACCCACCATCAATACGCCACGCGGAATCTTACCGCCCAGACGCTGGTATTTGCCCGGGTCACGCAGGAATTCAACCAGCTCTTTTACGTCTTCTTTGGCTTCATCACAGCCAGCTACGTCTTCAAAGGTGGTTTTGATCTGATCTTCACTGAGCAGCTTGGCTTTGCTTTTACCGAACGCCATCGGGCCGCCACGACCGGAACTGCCCCCCTGCATCTGCCGCATAAACAGCATAAAGACGGCAATAATGATCAGAATAGGCAGAGACGCCAGCAGCAGCTGAGTGAAGAAACCGTCTTTTTCTGGTTTCTGACCCACCACCTGTACATGGTTATTCAGCAGAGTATCCATCAGCTTGTCATCATACGTCGGCATGATGGTCTCGAAAGACTCGCCACTGGAATTAAGACCGCTGATGGTCTGGCCGGATATGGTAACCCGCTCCACCTGACCGCTCTCTACCGCCTTGATGAATTCTGAGTAGGCGAGCTCATTCCCTCTTCCAACACTCTGGAAGTTGTTGAACACCATCATCAGAACGGCAGCGATCACTGCCCACAGTATGAAATTCTTTGCCATCCGGCACTACCTCACTGGCTGTCGTTGCCCGGCCGAATGCCGGGGGCCTTGCTATCTGCTTAGCTTAGCAAGCAATTGCTAAGCGCGGAAACCTTTACCTACTATGTAAACCTCACGGGATCTCGCTCTGGAGGCCTTAGGTTTACGAATCATTACTTTACTGAACGAAGTCCTGACATCATCGAGATACTGATCAAACCCTTCTCCCTGAAAAACCTTTGCCACGAACTGGCCATTCGGGCGCAGTACCTGACGAGCCATATCCAGCGCCAGTTCAACAAGATACATAGCGCCTGGCTGGTCAATTGAGGCCACTCCACTCATATTGGGGGCCATATCTGAGATTACAAGGTCTACCGGCCGACCATAGATAACAGCCATCAGCTCATCGAAGACAGATTCTTCCGTAAAGTCACCCTGAATGAAATTCACATCCTCTATCGGGTCCATTGGCAGAATGTCCGAGGCGATGATCGTGCCGTTGCCTTTCAGCAGCCGCGTTACCACCTGAGACCAGCCGCCCGGCGCCGAACCCAGATCGACGACGGTCATGCCCGGCTTTATGAGCTGATCTTTCTCGTCCAGTTCAATCAATTTGTAACTGGCCCGGGTCCGGTAACCATCCTGCTGGGCTTTCTGCACCCAGATATCGTCAACATGTTCTTTCAGCCAGCCAGCACTGGTTTTTGAGCGCGCCATGCAGGTTTATGCTCCCGCCTAAGGTATAATGGTTCTAATCATACCCGGATCGTACATCCGGGCGTATGCAGAAGAATATTACCACTGAATAACCGAGCTTCCGAATATATGGCATTATCAAACGAGCAAAAGAAAGCCTACCGCGCTATTGGCCACACTCTGAACCCTATTGTGACCGTAGCAGCGAATGGCCTGTCTGAGGGCGTGATCGACGAACTGAACCGCGCTCTGGACGATCATGAGCTGATCAAAATCAAAATCTCAGTGGGTGATCGTGAGGTCAAGAAGGCTGTGATTCAGGAAATTCTGCGCATCACAGGTGCGGAAATGCCACAACAGATCGGCAATACCGCCCTGCTGCTGCGTCACAATCCAAAAGCCAAGGCTAACCTGTCTAACCTGAAGCGCTGACCCCTGACAGCAGGCCAAAGTCGTGAACTTTGCCTGCTGCATTTCCTGTAACGGGCAAACCGCCTGAATCTCTGGCCGGTTACCGCCGCCAATCAGCCATGCCGGCGATCACGCACCAGTACCTGAGCTGGCGCCATCATAAGCCAGATAAGCCCCAGCAGTGAGATGGTGTGCAACATCATCATCTGCAGCTTCCACCAGGGCATCAGGGCGAAATACATCAAAGACAGCACCATCATCACCAGCATGATCTGCAAAGGTGTTTCCCGCCACTGCAACGGTTGGGAAAATCGCGCCAACAACAGCATGATCGCGCCGCATACCAGCCCCAGACCATCCATTACATGCAGCACCTCCATACCGTGCTGCGGAAAAAAGCCCCGGTGCTCTAACAGAGGCCGCACCAGATAAACACTGGCCCACAGCCCACCGAGCCAGAAAGTACGCAATAAAATCAGGTAATGCCGGACCATAACACCTCCGTCCCGGGTGACCAGATCAGCATAACCCAAACGAAAGTTGGACGGGCGCACTTTTCCGGCGATAATGTGGCCAATCATAATAAGGGCCGCAACCCAGGCCCTGGCTCACAAAGTAAAATAAAGGTCACACAACACATGTCGAATATTGTTATTTCCGGTACCGGACTGTTTATCCCCCCACACGTCATCACCAACGAAGAACTGGTACAGGCATTTAACCAATATGTCGACAACTTCAATGCCCGCAATGCGGATGCCATTGCCGCGGGCGAAAAAGAAGCTCTGTCCTACTCCAGCCCGGAATTCATCGAAAAAGCCTCCGGCATCAAAGCCCGTTACGCCATGTATAAAGATGGCATCCTCGACCCGGAAGTTATGCACCCGGTATTCCCGATGACCGAGGAAGGCAAAACACCGGAAATGGTAACCATGGGTATTGGCGCAGCTAAGCAGGCGATGGAACAGGCCGGCAAAACGCCGGAAGACATCGATATGATCGTAGTCTCCGGTACCTTCCGCCAGCGTGATTACCCGGGCATGTCTGTGGAAATTCAGCGCGATCTGGGCATCAAAGGTTTCGCCTATGACATGGGCATCGCCTGCTCATCCGCAACCTTCGGCCTGATCAATGCGTACACGGCGCTGAAAGCCGGTACCGCCAAATGCGTACTCTTCATCAACCCGGAGTTCACTACCCCGGGTCTGAACTTCAAAGACCGTGACAGCCACTTTATTTTTGGTGACGTCGCCACTGCAGCCATCCTGGAAGCAGAAGAAAACGCGAATCCAGAGCACGCCTTCCGTATTCTGAACACCAAACAGTTTACCCAGTACTCCGACAACATCCGTACGGATCAGTCCTACGCTGATTACTGTTTCGACAATGTGCCGGAAGACCGCTATGCCTTTAAACAGCGCGGCCGCAAAGTATTCAAAGAACTGCTGCCACTGGTGACCAATTTCATTGAAGAACAGATGTCAGAAAACCAGATGACGGCTTCTGATCTGAAACGTATGTGGCTGCACCAGGCGAACGTCAACATGAACATGTTTGCGGCGAAGAAACTGCTGGGCCGTATGCCTGAGCCAATTGAAGCACCTGTGGTGCTGGATGAATTCGCTAATACGGCATCTTCTGGCTCCGTTATCGCCTTCCATCGCTACAGTGAAGACTTCCAGCCGGGTGAGCGTGGCCTGATCTGCTCCTTCGGTGCCGGCTACTCCATTGGCAGCCTGCTGGTCGAAAAAGTCTGATAACGACATAAGCTCCCCAAACTGCAGGTCTAACCGGACCTGCAGCTCGCATATTCCCTGGCCTTTCCGGCATTCTTTCCTTTATTTCAAAAAAGCTTCATTAGCTATAGCTATGGTTTTGTGTCACTGTTTCGACATGAACATCCTTTAAGACCGAGGAAACTGAATGACCCGCCAGGAAAGTTACAACCGCGAAGAATTATTGGCCTGTGGCCACGGCGAATTATTTGGCGAAGGGAATGCACGCCTGCCTCTCCCGAATATGCTGATGATGGACCGCATTACAAAAATCAGCGAAGAAGGCGGCGAATACGGTAAAGGCGAAATGATCGCAGAGCTGGATATCGATCCTTCCCTGTGGTTCTTTGACTGTCACTTTGAAACTGACCCTGTTATGCCAGGCTGTCTGGGCCTCGACGCTATGTGGCAGCTGGTTGGCTTCTATCTGGGCTGGCGTGGCAACCCCGGCTGTGGCCGCGCACTGGGTTGTGGTGAAGTGAAATTCCGTGGTCAGGTACTGCCGACCGCGAAGAAAGTAACTTACCGCATCAGCCTGAAGCGCGTGATGGAACAGAAACTGGTAATGGGCATTGCCGATGCAGTAATGGAAGTCGACGGTAAAGAAATTTACTGGGCGAAAGATCTGCGTGTCGGCCTGTTCACTTCAACCGACGATTTCTGATCATTTCAGTCAGGTAACGTCCTGATTGTCCTGCCTACACATGGGTTCAGTTATCTGAGCGACTGAACCCATGTTCAGATACCTGATAATTCAGTTAAAATGGTATGACCGTAACATGAGGAAACCATGTGGGACATATCTCTGAAACTGTGATGACCGAACTGGTCACACCCGATCTGGCAAACTTCTCCGGCAAAATGCACGGCGGAGAATTACTCAAACTGCTGGATAAAGTCGCCTACACCTGCGCTATGCGCTACAGCGGTTATTACGCTGTTACCCTGTCTGTAGACAACGTTTTATTTAAAGAACCAATTTATATCGGTGAACTGATTACCTGTCTGGCGACGGTGAATTTTACCGGTAATACCTCCATGGAAGTCGGTATTAAAGTCGTTGCAGAAAACATTAAGGAAAAGACTGTTCGCCACACGCACTCGTGTTATTTCACCATGGTTGCCATGGGTGATGATGCCAGGCCAACACCTGTTCCTAAACTGGAACCAATGGACGAAATTCAGATCCGTCGCTGGAACAAAGCCCTGAAACGTCGCGAAGCACAACGCAAGCTGCAGCGCATGCTGAAAGCCATCGAGCAGGATGATGACGACGATTTTGAAGATCTGCCTTTAATCCCCTGTCCCTGACGACTCAGCCTCAGTACCGAGTAAAAATCAGACATAAAAAAACCGCGCAATGCGCGGTTTTTTTATCGACGGAATTCAGCCCTCAGAGGTGCTGAACTTCATCAATTTCGTACTCCACCATGCCGCTTGGGATTTTCACCGCCACAACATCGCCTTCTTCTTTACCAATCAGTGCACGGGCAATTGGCGACGAGACAGAAATGCGATTATTTTTAATACTCGCTTCGTCATCGCCGACAATTTTGTACTGCACTTCTTCTTCAGTATCGACATTGATAATGCGAACCGTGGTACCGAACAACACCTTACCAGTGTGAGGGATAGTTTTAATATCAATCACCTGAGCGTTGGACAACTTTCCTTCAATTTCCTGAATACGGCCTTCAATAAAACCCTGCTGTTCACGCGCAGCGTGATATTCAGCGTTTTCTTTCAGGTCTCCGTGCTCACGGGCCTCTGCAATCGCGGCAATTACCCTTGGGCGGTCTGTGGACTTCAGCTGCTGCAGTTCAGAACGCAGCGCTGCTTCCCCTTCTACCGTCATCGGAAATTTCTGCATATCAATCTCCTTGTTTAATCACGCAACCTTACGACTTAATTTACGGTTGCATGTAATTCTTGTAAGCGATGAACTTCTTTCAGACCTTCAGAACGCAGCGCTTCAACCACGGCTTCTGCCCCCGCCATGGTGGTGGTGTAGTACACCTTATGCTGCAGCGCACTGCGACGGATATCCGCTGAATCAGCAATTGCCTGCGGACCGTCAGTGGTATTAATGATCAGAGAGACTTCATCATTTTTGATCATATCAACGATGTGTGGACGACCTTCGGTCACCTTGTTCACGCGCTTAACGTCAACGCCAGCTTCTTTCAGTACACGACAAGTGCCTTCGGTAGACACCAGGCTGAAACCGATTTCAACCAGGCCTTTCGCCACAGCAACGACATTTTTCTTGTCGGCATCACGCACTGACAGGAAAGCCACACCTGAGTCCGGAATGCTTGCGCCGGCTCCCAGCTGAGCTTTGTAATAAGCTTCACCGAAAGTTTTACCTGCACCCATTACTTCACCGGTGGATTTCATTTCCGGTCCAAGAATCGGGTCAACACCCTGGAACTTGTTGAACGGGAACACGGCTTCTTTCACGGAGAAATACGGTGGAATAATTTCCGTGGTAAAGCCCAGTTCAGCCAGTGTTTTACCCGTCATCACTTTGGCCGCAATCGCTGCCAGAGAGGTACCGATACATTTGGATACGAACGGTACAGTACGGGATGCACGAGGGTTCACCTCGATCACATAGATCTCGCCATCCTGATAAGCCAGCTGAGTGTTCATCAGACCGACAACGCCCAGCTCCAGAGCCATGGCAGCCACCTGCTCACGCATGGTGTCCTGCACGTCTTTTGGCAGACTGTAAGGCGGCAGAGAACAGGCGGAGTCACCGGAGTGAATACCAGCCTGTTCAATATGTTGCATGATACCGCCAATCACTACCTGTTCGCCGTCACATACGGCATCAATGTCCACTTCAATGGCACGATCAAGGAAGTAATCCAGCAGAACCGGTGAATCGTTAGAAACTTTTACCGCTTCCGTCATATAACGGCGCAGAGCAGTTTCATCGTTGACGATTTCCATCGCACGACCACCCAGAACATAGGAAGGACGCACAACCAGCGGATAACCGATTTCCAGTGCCTTAACCACGGCTTCTTCAGCAGAAGTTACCGTCGCATTCTGTGGCTGCTTCAGTCCCAGACGCTGAATCATATGCTGGAAGCGCTCACGGTCTTCCGCACGGTCGATCGCTTCCGGTGACGTACCGATAATCGGCACACCGGCTGCTTCCAGTTCTTCCGCCAGCTTCAGTGGTGTCTGACCACCATACTGTACGATCACACCTTTCGGTTGTTCTTTATCGACAATTTCCAGCACGTCTTCCAGTGTCACCGGCTCGAAATACAGACGGTCTGACGTGTCATAGTCAGTGGACACAGTCTCCGGGTTACAGTTCACCATAATGGCTTCATAACCCAGTTCTTTGGACGCCAGCGCTGCGTGTACACAGCAATAATCGAATTCAATACCCTGACCGATACGGTTAGGACCACCACCGAGCACGATGATTTTTTCACGGTCAGACGGGTTTGCTTCACACTCTTCTTCGTACGTGGAATACATGTACGCAGTATCAGTCGCGAATTCAGCCGCACAGGTATCCACACGTTTATAAACCGGGCGGATATTCAGTTTCTGACGGTATTTACGGAAGGTTTTTTCAGTAACACCCATCAGCTCAGCCAGACGCGCATCGGAAAAACCTTTACGCTTCAGGCGATAAATGCGATCTGCATCCAGAGACTGCAGGCTGCTTTGTGCAACCGCAGCTTCTTCTTTGATCAGATCTTCGATCTGCACCAGGAACCACGGATCAATAGCAGAGTGCTCGTACACTTCGTCAACACTCATGCCAGCACGGAAGGCATCGCCCACGTACCAGATACGCTCGGAACGCGGTGTACGCAGTTCAGAAATAATTTTGTCTTTGGCACCAGCGTCGTTCAGATCCACTTTCGGATCAAAACCAACAGAACCCACTTCCAGACCGCGCAGTGCTTTCTGCATGGACTCCTGGAAGGTGCGACCGATCGCCATTACCTCACCCACAGACTTCATCTGAGTCGTCAGGCGCGCATCGGCATTGGGGAATTTTTCAAAGGCGAAACGCGGAATCTTGGTAACCACGTAATCGATGGACGGCTCGAAGGACGCCGGGGTGCGGCCACCGGTAATATCGTTCTGCAGCTCGTCCAGGGTGTAGCCCACAGCCAGCTTGGCGGCGATCTTGGCG
>NZ_DJIO01000064.1:13658-13791 GCF_002433655.1 Thalassolituus sp. UBA6592
CTGCTGAGTACGGCCAATCGCCATGACTTCGCCCACAGATTTCATCTGAGTGGTCAGACGGCCATCTGCCTGTGGGAACTTTTCAAAGGTGAAACGTGGAATTTTGGTCACCACGTAGTCGATGGACGGCTCG
>NZ_DJIO01000064.1:13881-14094 GCF_002433655.1 Thalassolituus sp. UBA6592
GATCGGGAAGCCGGTCGCCTTGGAAGCCAGAGCCGAGGAGCGGGATACACGCGGATTCATCTCGATGACAACCATGCGGCCGGTGTTCGGGCAAATACCGAACTGCACGTTGGAGCCACCGGTTTCGACACCGATCTCACGCAGTACCGCCAGCGAGGCGTTACGCATGATCTGGTATTCCTTGTCGGTGAGGGTCTGGGCCGGGGCCACGGT
>NZ_DJIO01000147.1:0-5365 GCF_002433655.1 Thalassolituus sp. UBA6592
TCATTTCGGCGCTCCAGAGGCGAATTTAAGGCGTCCGCGATGCCTCTTTTCAAAGCAACTCAACCGCTGAAATTTATGCAGAGGCATGGAATTCAGATTCATTGTGAACCCAGAAGAAATGTAATGAGGTAGCCAGTCCTGCGAGAGTGGCAGTCCGACGATTCTCGAAAGTGCTTAAATGGAAATTTGTGGGACAGCAGCCGGTCTTACCGGGCTCTTAAACTGCTTTAGCGAACAACCGCTACAGCAGAACGTCAGTCTTCCGCAGTCTCTTCTGTGTCATCTTTTTCTTTCTTAATCAGCCGCGAGGCAATCACCCCCAGCTCAAACAGCATGTACATAGGCACTGCCAGAATGGTCTGTGAGATCACATCTGGTGGTGTCACCAGCATGCCAACCACAAAGCAGCCGACGAAGATGTACGGGCGTTTGCTGCTCAGGGCTTCGACGGTGGTGATGCCGCTGAGCACCATCAGGAAGGTGGCGACAGGGATTTCAAACGCGATGCCGAAAGCGAAGAATATCTTCAGGATAAAATCGAGGATATTGCTGATGTCCGGCATAAAGGAAATGCCTTCCGGCCCGGCCATGCTGAAGAAGCCAAAGGCCAGTGGCAGTACCACGAAGTAGGCAAAGGCAATGCCGGAGTAAAACAGAATCACACTGGAAACCAGCAACGGAATGCCGAATTTCTTTTCGTGCTGATACAGGCCCGGCGAAATAAATCCCCAGATCTGATGCAGAATAAACGGCACCGCCAGCAATACCGCCATAACCAGCGTCATTTTAAACGGCACCAGGAACGGCGAGGCGACACCGGTGGCGATCATATTGCCGGTATTGGGCAGCAGCACGGACAGCGGTTTAACCAGAATCAGGTACAGGTCATTGGCGAAGTAGAACAGGCCAAGAAAAATCGCCAGCACCAGCAGTATAGCTTTCAGCAGGCGGTTGCGCAGTTCAACCAAATGGGAAATTAAAGGCTGTTCCTGATCTGTCATGATGGCTTATGGCTGTCACTGGCTTCTGCTGAAGCTTTGGTTGGCTGGTCATTACCGTCTGTTACGTCACTGGCGCTGACGCCGCTGTTACCGGCAGGCAGGGCTTCAGGCTCAGCGCTGGGCTGAGGCTGGCTGTGTGCAGGTTTGGCCGGCGTATCGTCGTCCAGGAAGGTCGCGTATGGATCTTTGAGTTTTTCGCGCAGTTCCTCGGTGCGTACCTGACGCTCCAGATCATCCTGGAGGTTATTCATGGTACGGCGGATCTTACCGATAAACAGGCCCGCGGTGCGCGCTGCTTTGGGCAGGCGTTCCGGACCGAGTACCAGCAGGCCGAGGATGGCTACCACCATCAACTCAAGGAAACCAATATCGAACATCAGGCTTTATCTTGATCTTTGGTCTGGGTTTTGAACTGGGCGTCGGCCTGTTCACCGGATTTGTCTTCCAGTTTTTCAGCCGGAGCTTCGTCTGCTTTTTTCGCGTCGTCTTCATTCACGGCTTTTTTGAAGCTTTTAATCGCTCCGCCGAGATCGCCGCCGAGGCTGCGCAGTTTTTTCGTACCAAAAATCATAATGACGATGGCCAGAATGATTAACAGTTGCCATACGCTGATTCCGCCGAGCATAAGGTTTTCCTCGTGTTCTCTGAGTGTTCGTTAAAATCCCGGCAGCTGGTCGCCGCCGAGGATATGAAAGTGCATATGAAAGACTTCCTGGCCGCCCTCTGCGCCTGTATTGGTGATGGTGCGGTAACCGGTCAGTCCGGCGCTGGCAGCAATCTTCGGCAGTGTCGTCATCAGATGCGCGATCATGTCAGCATCGTCAGCAGTGAGGGTGTTCAGGTTTTCTGTATGTTTTTTCGGGATCACCAGCAGGTGCGTATCGGCTTTTGGCTCGATGGTCGGAAACGCCAGCAGCTGGTCGTTTTCATAGACAACTTTGGCCGGCAGTTCTCCGGCGACGATTTTACAGAATATGCAGTCGCTCATGGTGTTCCCGTTTACTTCTCTGGGGTCAATAACAGCACACGCCGTTATTTTTTCGTGCGTGAGGCTTTTTCTTCCAGACCTGACATGTCGAAACGACGTGCCAGTTCGTTAATTACAGATTCCGGACGCTCGCCGAGTTTAGCCAGAGCCACCAGACTGTGGAACCACAGATCGGCAGTTTCATAGACGACGTCTTTGTTGTCGCCGCTGGTTTCTGCGTCTTTGGCTGCCAGAATGGTCTCGGTGGCTTCTTCGCCGACCTTCTCCAGGATCTTGTTCAGGCCTTTATGATACAGGCTGGAAACGTAAGAAGAATCCGGCTCCGCGGTTTTACGCTGTTCCAGAATATCGCCTAATTTTGACAGTACGTCACTCATATTAATAAATCTCTTTCGGGTCTTTGATTACCGCATCTGTGGTGACCCATTCACCATCCTGCCAGACACGGTAAAAGCAGCTCTCACGCCCGGTATGACAGGCGATGCCACCAATCTGTTCAACCTGCATAACGATCACATCAGCATCACAGTCGAGGCGCAGTTCGTGCAATTTCTGCACATGCCCGGACTCTTCGCCCTTACGCCACAGTTTTTTGCGTGAGCGTGAATAATAAATCGCGCGGTTTTCAGCGGTGGTCAGTTCCAGCGCTTCGCGGTTCATCCAGGCCATCATCAGAATGCGCCCGGTTTTGTGATCCTGGGCGATGGCCGGTACCAGACCGTCCTCGTCCCATTTCACTGCGTCCAGCCAGTTACTCATAACGTTTTACCTTTGTATTCAGCGGGCAGCATAGCGCAAAAATTGCTCAACGCAGAATCAGTGACAATACACCAAGGGCGGTGATGGCCAGGCCGACGCTTTCCGGCATGCCCAGCGCGTACGCCTGCCACCAGACAAACAGACCGGTAATCACCGCCACGCCGCCCTGAATCTGGCTGCGTTTCTGTTTGCGCTGTTCAGCCATCTCGTTGCGCAGGGCAATGATTTCCTGCTGCAGCGCGTGCTGGGTGTCGTCCATATGATTCAGGCGGGTCAGTGCGCCATGGATAAGATTCGGAATCTGCGGGCCTTTATCAAGCCAGGTCGGCAGCTGGCGCTTGAATTCACGCAGCGCGGCTTTGGGGCCAAAGCGCTGACGCATCCAGCGTTCCAGATAAGGTTTGGCGGTGCTCCACAGATCCAGTTCCGGATACAGCTGGCGGCCTAAACCTTCGATGTTGAGCAGGGTTTTCTGCAGCAGTACCAGCTGCGGCTGCACTTCCATATTGAAGCGGCGCGCGGTACTGAACAGCTGAATCAGCACCTGACCAAAGGAAATCTCGGCCAGCGGTTTCTCGAAGATAGGTTCGAGCACGGCGCGGATGGCCGACGCCAGCTCATGCACTTTGGTGGAGGCCGGCACCCAGCCGGAATCCACATGCAGCTGTGCTACCTGATGGTAATCCTGATTGAAGAAGGCGAGCATGTTCATCGCCAGATAGGTCTGATCTTCTTCGGTCAGGCTGCCGACGATGCCACAGTCGATGGCGATGTACTGCGGCGTGCGTGGATTCTCGCGCGACACAAAAATATTGCCCGGGTGCATATCGGCGTGGAAGAAGCTGTCGCGGAACACCTGGGTAAAGAAGATCTCCACACCGCGTTCAGCCAGAGCTTTCATATCGGTATTCTGCGCGTAAAGCTGGTCAACATCCGCCACCGGAATACCGTAAATGCGCTCGCTCACCATCACTTTGGTGCGTGTGAATTCCCAGTACACTTCCGGCAGGTAGAGCAGATCTGAGCCTTCAAAGTTACGGCGCAGCTGGGTGCAGTTGGAGGCTTCCACCTGCAGATTCAGCTCGCCGTGAATGGTGTTGCGGTAGTCTTCCACCACTTCCATCGGCTTCAGGCGGCGGCCTTCGGCGGAATATTTCACCAGCAGGCGGGCCATGGTTTCCAGCAGGTTAAGGTCACGCTCAATAGTGTGCTCGATGCCCGGACGCACCACTTTAACCACTACTTCTTTGCCTGGCTGGCCGTTTTCGCCAAACAGACGCGCAGCATGCACCTGAGCAATCGAGGCTGAAGCCATCGGCTCGGTGCTGAATTCAGCAAACAGTTCACCCACGGTTTTGCCCAGCTGTTCTTCGATCAGGGCGCGGGCTTTGTCATTGGGGAACGGCGGAACATCGTCCTGCAGACGCTTGAGTTCTTTAACGATGTCTTCCGGTACCAGATCCGGACGGGTGGACAGGATCTGACCGAATTTAATAAAGATCGGGCCAAGGGCTTCCAGCGCCAGACGCAGGCGTTCACCGCGGGTCAGGCGTGACGGTACCGGGAAAAAGCGCCATGGCGCGACAAACAACAGCGCCCGCATCCACATGGGTAACTGTTCTACAGGGACCAGGCTGTCGAGACGGTAACGGGTAAAAACAAACAGGATCTTCCACAGACGCCAGAGGTTTGCCACGGGGTTATTGTTCCTTTGTACGACTGTTGATCAGGTTGTCGATGCGCGCACCGAGGCGGTCGGTGGCGAGTTTCAGCTGGTCGACATCATCCGCAAACTGACGCAGCAGAGGTGCCGGAGTCACGGCTTCCACTTCGTCTTCCAGATATTCTTTTACCGCCGTGCGATACGTTGCCGAGGTGCTCTTACCCCAGTTCATCAGGCCGCGCAGGCCCTTGCCCAGCTGATGAGCCAGCAGACCACCGGTGAGCGGTGAAATCAGCGCTTCCCAGTCAATATCCAGCTGCTGTGCGATGCGTGTCAGAGCGATGGCAAATTCACTGTCACCGTCCATATCAATGGCGGAGTTGATCAGGGTGTTGGCTTTATCGTCGGCGCGTGCCAGCGCGAGAAAATCACGGATGCTGCCGGTAAGCGTGGCATCCGCTGTGCTGTCGCCCATCAATGACAGACCAATGCCGTTATCAAAAATGCGCACAAAGATATCGCTGACGCCGTTGACGCCAATGATGCGGATAGCCAGCAGGCGCCCCTGATGACGTGCCAGTGCCTTAACCGCTGCCGGGTCATATTGCAGCACATGATTAACCGAGGCTTCTGCCGGCACACACAGTGCCTGCAGCACCTCCGCAGGCAGTTGAATCTGCATCAGGGTTTGATCCCGCGGTGCAGAGCGACAACGCCGCTGGTCATGTTGTGGTAGGTACAGCGTACTAAACCGGCTTCTTCCATCATGGATTTCAGGGTTTCCTGATCCGGGTGCATACGGATGGATTCCGCCAGGTACTTGTAGCTTTCAGAATCGTTGGTCACCAGCTTGCCCATCATCGGCAGGGCAGAGAAGGAATACACATCGTAAGCCTTGCTCATCAGCGGGTTGGTAGGCTTGGAGAATTCCAGCACCAGCAGACGGCCGCCCGG